>CAZJWT010000099.1:0-2164 GCA_964550005.1 uncultured Clostridia bacterium
CCAGCGCTGGCGGAATTAGAGCGAGGTTCTAACCGAGCGACTCCGAAAACTATCCCTTCATCACTCCTTCCACACCTCAATTGCCACATCCGGACACATCTGATAACACAAACCACAACTATTGCACTCCCCATTATCAACAAACTCAGCTGGATGGTAACCAGCCAGGTTGAATTTTTCTGATAACTTTATGAGATGTTTTGGACAGGATACCACGCAAAATTTACACCCTTTACACTGTTTAATATCTATTATAATTTTTCCCATATTCTTACCAAATTTTTAGGACTGGCCTTCTCTTATCATTTCTCTGGCATGTTTCAAAGTTATCTCTGTCAGGTGCTCTCCACTCAACATGCGGGCAATCTCGCTTTCCCTTCCCTTTTTATCCAGAAGATCAACTATTGTCTTTGTGCGTCCCTCACTAATCTTTTTGTCCACATAATAGTGATTCGACGCAAAAACAGCAATTTGTGGAAGGTGAGTAATGCAAATAACCTGGTGATTGGGAGAGAGGACTCTCAATTTTCTTCCCACAACTTGAGCAATTCTTCCGCCAATGGCTGTGTCGATCTCATCAAAGATCAACGTAGGTATCTGATCTGCCCGTGCCAGAATACTCTTCAACGCTAACATTATACGCGATATCTCTCCGCCAGAGGCAATCTTATTTATAGGCTTTAAATCCTCTCCCACATTGGGAGCAACCAGAAACGCGATTTCATCCATTCCGGTAGACTTTATTTCGCCTTGTTTAATCTCCACGTCGAATCTCGCCTTTCCCATTCCTAATTCCCTCAATTCCTCCTCCGTTTTCTTTTTTAACTTACCTCCTGCTATTTTTCTCTCTCGAGAAAGCTCGCCAGCCTCCCGGGCAAGTTCTTCTTCCAATCTCTTTACCTCACTCGTAAGCTCTTCCATACTCCTGGCGCTATTAATCAGTTTGTCCAATTTAATCTGTGTTTCTTTTCTATAATTCAGAATGTCCTTTATTGTACTTCCATATTTTCGCTTAAGTTTATTAATTAACTCTTTCCTTTCCAGTATCTCTTCTAACTTCTGAGGATTGAACTCTATTTTTCTTCTATAATCTCTTACCGCTATAGATATCTCTTCTATTCGATACTTTGCCTCTTCCAGCTCTTCTAACTCGTCCTTTAACGTCTGGTCAATAGCAACAATCCCTTCCAGGTCTCTCTCCACCAATGCCATCTTCTCCGTAATGGAACCTGCCCCTTCATAGAGGTGATGATAAAGCTCCTGGCTCAACTGGTCCAACTTTTCCGCATTGCTCAAAACTTTGTATTCCTTGTCCAGAACTTCTTCTTCCTCTACAGAAAGATTAGCCTGTTCAATCTCTTTTATTTGAAATTGATAAAGGTCGATCTGTTGTTCCCGTTCTTTCTCTGAGGTACGCAGTTCTTCCAGTTCGCGTGATTTCTCTCGAAACTTACGGTAGGTCTGTTCAGTTCTCTTCCTGATCCTCATCAAAACTCCGAATTCATCCAAAAGGTCCCTGGCAACACCGGGCTTGAGCAAGGCCTGATGTTCGTGTTGTCCGTGTACATCCACTAAATAGTTACCAATTTCTTCCAACATTCCCAAAGTAATAATTTGACCGTTCAGAAAACAGCGACTCTTTCCCTGCCGATTCAATTCCCTTTTCAGGAGAAACTCTTCTTCTTCTTTAGTCAAGAGACTCATCTCAGCGAGCATCTCTTTCAACCTGATATTCTCCTTAATCTCAAAAAGGCCCAGAACCTCACAGAGGTCGCTCCCTTTCCTGATGACTTCAGAAGAGGCCCGCCCACCCAGGATTAGCCCGATTGCTCCAATAATTATCGATTTACCAGCTCCAGTCTCGCCGGTCAAAATATTCAAACCCTTATCAAAAGATACATGCAATTCTTCAATCAAAGCAAAATTCTTTATGGATAACTCTCGTAACATGTTATTCCCAAATCAATATGAAGGCAGAGTTTCACTCTGCAGTTACATTCCCTTCTCTAACGGCTTTGCTTCCTGTAGGGGACGGACGCAGTTTATGCCGATTTTTCGGCATGCCGTCCCTTGCTTTGGGCGGCCACGGAGTGCCGCCCCTACTCAGAGGAAAAGTTCGATTTGTGATGATATTAGAAATTTTAGCAAAAACTTCTCTTCAACA
>CAZJWT010000099.1:2264-4843 GCA_964550005.1 uncultured Clostridia bacterium
TTAATTTGTGAGAAGCATTGAAAATTTTAGCGAGAAAGCAAGGCCGACTGCATCTCCTCGGGAGAAAAGTTCGATTTGTGATGATATTAGAAATTTTAGCAAAAACTTCTCTTCAACACCAGGAAAGGGCTTAATTTGTGAGAAGCATTGAAAATTTTAGCGAGAAAGCAAGGCCGACTGCATCTTCTCGGGAGAAAAGTTCGATTTGTGATGATATTAGAAATTTTAGCAAAAAGCAAGGGCTGACCAATATTTCTTCTAAGCAAAATACTTGAGCGAGCCGAAGGCGAGCGAATCATTTTGCGCTGGGCAAAGCCCGCAGCTTTTTGCGTTAAGAAATTTCTTAGTAAAGAACAAATCGAACTTTTCTTCTCTATCTTCCTCCCCACTTCAACTTCGTCCTCAACATCTGGTAATAACTTTTCTTTTCTGGGACAATCAGTTTTAATCCTTCCCTTGCTTTCTTTACTTGAACCAAGTCTCCCAACTCCAAACGGATGTTTTCCTGCCCATCCATAGTAAGAATAACCTCATGATGATCAGTCTCAACCCAAATGTTAATGGTATCCTTAGAAGAGACAATCAATGGGCGTAAAGCCAAAGTATGAGGACAAATAGGTGACAGGATAATAAGAGACAAATCCGGGTGAACTATTGGACCACTGGCAGCTAAGGAATAGGCTGTGGAACCTGTAGGAGTGGAAACAATTAACCCGTCTCCAACGTATGTGGCAACATACTGGTTATTTACTTCCAGTCTCAGTCTTATTACTCTCGCTGTAACTCCATTTTTTACTACTACATCATTTAAAGCTAAGAATTCCCCTATGGTCTTACTTTTACGCACTACTTTGGAATGTAATAGCATCCTCTCCACAGTTCTAAATCTCTTTTGTAAAATCAGGCCCAATGTTGGGTACAAGTCCCGGAGGCTCACTCCTGCCAGAAATCCAAGTCCGCCGAGATTAACCCCTAACACAGGCAGATTAAATCCACTCGCCTGACGAGCTGCTTTTAGTATAATTCCGTTGCCACCTAATGCGATAACCAAATCGGCTTGTTTAGAAATCTCATTCACTAAAACCTTTATCTTCCTTCTTGTTAAGTAAGAAGTCAACTTCTGGACAGTAGATTTGGGTCTCTTTCTTTTCAGATCTGCAAGTATTGCAATGGTCTTCATTGTACTTGCCCCCTAAAGGTTGATTGCTGACCAGATGCCTTTTATAATACCGCTTTTCTTCACTCCGGACTGCGAGCTACCTACCAATTCTGGCACACATTTCATAAAAGCTCATTGCCGTCTTCCCGTACTGCTCCTTCCTAAAAAGGGACAAAAATCCCTGTTTTTCCGGCACTTTCTCTTTAAAGTGGTGCTGGCAGATAACCCAACCGTCTTTTTTTAACAGGCTTAACTTAGTTATTATATCCAAAGTCTCCTTAATCAGATTTAATTTATAAGGAGGTCCAGCGAAAATCAAGTCGAATTGTCCAGGCAGAGAAAATTTCCTTCCTTCCTTATTGCAATTCAAAACGTCCGTTTCGAGGACCTTTGCTTTCTTTTCCAGCTCACACCTTCTTAAATTTTCCCTAATCAATCTTGCCAAGAGAGTCTCCTTTTCTACAAAAAGAACATAGCGCGCTCCCCGGGAGAGAGCTTCTATTCCCACACTTCCGGTGCCAGCATATAGGTCCAGGAAACTCGCATCAACCACCTTATCTCCCAGAATATCGAAGAGAGACTTTTTTATTCTTCCCAAAAGTGGACGGGTAGCCAACCCAGGCAAGCTCTTTATTCTCTTGCCTTTAAGGCTACCCGCAATAATCCGCATTCCTTTTTTTTCCACTTTCAAAATGGTGGAGGCGACCGGAGTCGAACCGGCGACCTCATCCCTGCCAAGGATGCGTTCTCCCAACTGAACTACGCCCCCAATTCACGCTCGCTTTGCTAAGCTTTTTATTTCAGTTTCTTAATACCTTCGGATAGCTTCTTTTTCAACAAGGATGAGTTGGCTTTTTTCTTTCTAATCTCTGTATCTATTTTATCTACTTCAGCACATAACTTTGAAATTCTGCTATTTTTGAGTTTATTCCCCTTAACCAACCTAAAAGCCTCGGCGCCTATTTGCTGGAAAAGTTTTGCCCTTTTGCTTTCCAGTCCCAGTTCTTCAACCTTTAACTTACTGATCTTTACACCATAAAGGGCTTCCTGTCGCAATCCTTTGGCAATTTTTACGGCTTTGGCACCGAGTTCCTTGAGTTGTGTTTCCGCCTTTCCCCAAAATTTCTGAGCTTCTTTTCTTTCCATAAAATCCCTCCCAACACTTTTTTCTTAATTTAAATTATACTTAACGCAATAGACAAAGTCAAACCTTTTTTCGGATTGTCCGTCTTTTACTTAAAAAGGAAATAAGAAAAGGCTGGAACATTGAAAACCAAAAAGGGAGGAGATGTAGAAGTGACGTGGAAGCGAAGAAGATAATTCTATGACGAAAAGCCAATTAGAATCTAATTGCTAACCCCGCGCCGGGATTAAACATAATTGTGGACTCACCTTCTGTGAAAATCATATGAAACTTACA
>CAZJWT010000100.1:0-4721 GCA_964550005.1 uncultured Clostridia bacterium
ATGTGTCTTCTGTGCACCAGATTTCGTCTTGAAGAGGGTAAGGGAGATAGTTCTTGAAAGTCATAAGATTTTGGCAGTGGCTCTACCTCATATGGTTGATTTTCTCCAGATTTCGGAGAGAAGGGATATTAAGAAGGCAACCAGTATAAAGGGCTTCAAGAAATATGGGGCGGCCCTTGAGACAAAAGTGGAGCTCTTCGTTGAGGGAAGCGTTGCGGTTGACAGGAAGGGAAATCGGCTGGGCAAGGGTAAAGGTTATGGGGATAAAGAATGGTTCTACTTGCTCGAAAACAAGCTTCTCCAGCCAGAAGTCAAAGTTATCACTCTCGTTCACGATGAACAGATTCTTAATGATTTTTCTAACCTTATGACTGGAACCGATAAGAAAGTGGATTATATTTTGACTCCCACCACCATAATCAAGATAGATGATTAGGAAGCTAAAAATGGCTTGCAGAAAGGCAAGAATATTTAATATAATTGAGATAATTCTCGCAATGACAAACCAGACTGTCATTGCGAGGAGCGGAAGCGGTTGCGAGGCGAAGCCGAAGCAAACTCGTGCGGAATTACGAGATTGTTTCACTTCGTTCGCAATGACACTTTGTGTCAGATTGCCACGGGCTTCGCCCTCGCAATGACATTTTCAGGAGGTGGTAAATATGTTGAATCGGATGAAGACCTTTATTCTAATGTTAGCCCTGACTTTGGTTTTGGTCTGGGTGGGAAACCTTGTCGGCGGAAGACAGGGGATGATTTTCGCTTTCATAATTGCAGCAGCGCTCAACTTCATAAGCTACTGGTATTCTGATAAGATTGTCTTAGCGATGTATAGAGCCAAGCCGATAAGAGAGGAGGATATGCCTCAACTTTATCGCAATGTAAGGGCTCTTGCTGAGAAATCCGGATTGCCCGTACCTAAGCTCTACGTTATTCCACATCCTGCTGCCAATGCTTTTGCCACAGGGAGAAATCCCCAGCACGCTGTAGTGGCAGTGACTGAAGGTATATTGCGGATTCTGGATGAGGAGGAATTAGCAGGAGTAATCGGGCATGAGTTGGCGCACGTAAAAAATCGGGACATCCTGATTCAAACTGTGGCAGCCACTATTGCCGGGGCAATAATGATTCTGGCGTCCCTGGCGCGCTGGGCAGCGATATTTGGAGATTCCGGTTCCCGGGAAGATAGAAGAGGAGGGGCAATCGGGCTTCTGGCTGCTGCAATCGTAGCACCACTGGCTGCTATGATAATTCAGATGGCGATTTCTCGCTCGCGCGAATACCTGGCAGACAGGGGAAGTGCTCTCGTAACAGGTAATCCTCTCGGTCTGGCTAGGGCACTCGGGAAGCTGGAAGCCAGTGCGAGCCAGAAGAGATTACCCGCTCACCAGTCAACCGCACACATGTTTACTGTCAATCCTCTGAGAGGGGCCGGGCTTGCAGTTCTCTTCTCCACTCACCCCCCTATCCAGAAAAGAATTGAGAGATTAGAGAAAATGGCATAAGGAAGTCTCCTTAAGTGTCATTGCGAACGAAGTGAAGCCCCGATTCATCGGGACCACGCCCCTTCGGGGCTCGCAATGACACATTTAAAGGAATTATGAATGGCCACCCGTAAATTTCTCCTTTTAGCGACTATTTGTATTCTGCTCTCTCCCCTTCCGAATTGTTTGGGAGAGGAGTTATTTGATAAGGTTACGATAACTAAGATTGAGTTTTTTCAGAAAGGCAAATTAGCTGAGGTTGTGAAGGACGACGCTCCTGTTCGCATCAGGGCCTACATTGAAGTGAAGGAGATAACGGCAGAATTCAGAAATAAATTTCGTTTAATTTTCTATCTCGATGATTTGCCCGTAGATACTTTTCCCATTTCGGATATCAGGTATACCCCATTTGTTGATTACTTATGGGAGAAACCCAAAAGAGGTCAACATTCGATAAGTGCCTCTCTCTCCACTGCAACTGGCGCGGGAGAAAGGGTCACTTGCCGTATATTGGTAGAGGAAGTAAAACCTATTCTTAGAATAAATAGCCTTGAAATAGATACTACCAGAAGGCTTGAAGCTGGCGACAGGGTGAAATTCCTCCTCTTCGTAAGCAACGATTCCGAAAAACCTATCCTACCAAGCGATTTTATTGCCAGGCTTCAGTTAAAATCTAAGAAAGAGGATAGAACTATTTTTCTCGATTTTACAGATATACCCAGAATTAGTCCAAAGGCACACAACGTGAGCTTGGGTCCTATTGAGTGGGTAGTCGAAGATGGGGATTGGCTGGTCTATCCCCAAATTCTGCCTGAAGTCGTTGACAATAGAAAAGTAGTTGAAGTAGTGAAAAGCGAAGATATCTTTCTCGATCTCAGAACTGGCGAGTCGCGACCCGATCTCTTTCTTAAACTATCTCTTTCTCCTCCCTCACCATATGTGGGAGAGAAGGCGACGATTTTGGTAAGCCTGGAAAACAGGGGCGATCTTCCTTGTGAAAAGTATGGTCTATTCCTCTATGTAGATGGGAGACGGAAAGGTTCAATCATAGAAGGACCTAACATCTTGCCAGGAAAAACGAAAAATTTCCAGTTTGATTGGACAGCCGAAAGCGGCAGTCACTACTTGAAAATCTCATCTTCCTACGAGTTTGAGGAGAGGAAATTCTTAGCTAAGGCTGAATTGCCCTTAACTGTGGAGACAGGGATAAATCTTGTGCCACTTATTCTCTCATGGAAGCCTGGCAATCCCCAGAGTGGGGACATTATGACTGTCTTAGCAAGAATAGAGAATACGGGAGTAAATCCTACTATCCCCTGGGATGAAGCGAAGGGGCTGGGCTACAAGGCAATCTTCTCTGTAGATGGGATACAGAAGGAAGTTAAATTTGACGATGAGATAGGACCTGGAAAGAAAGGCGATTTTGAGTTCACCTGGGAGGCTGAGGGAGGTAAGCATCTTCTGAAATTCTCTTTTCTCTACGCTGTGGCAGAAGATATAGAACCTCTTTTGTGGAATGATGAGAAATCAATTCAGGTATCGCCTCCACCAAAACTTGTCTGTGTTCAGGACAATTGGGTCCCGAATCCACCAACGGAAGGAGATATTGTAGCGGTTTCTCTTGTGGTGAAAAATGATGGAGAAGGCCCAGCTCGTCTATGGGATAGAGATGAGATGGTGGGATATAAAATAGTAATCTCTATTGGCTCTGAAGAGAAGGAAGATAGCAAGCCTATACCTCCCGGAAAGGAAGTCACATTCTCCTTCCACTGGAAGGTAGAGAAGCAAGGAGAATATCCCGTAAATGTCCTATTTGTTCATCCAAGTGGTAAGGAGATAGTAGAGCCATATAAAGGTACTCTGGCTGTCCTTTCATCTGAGCCGATTGATGAATTAGGAAGAGAAACATTGAAGTTTCTGGTGAAGACGGGAAAGAATAAAGCATCTATTTATAAATCGCTCGGGAAGAGTCTCGGAGAGCTCATCTATCCTTCCCATTCTCAATTTGAGAAACTGGCTAAGAAGACGACTAAAATGGCTTTAGCGACCTTAAAGTCCATTGTCAAAGAGAGGCAGGCCCTCCCATTTTCAGAGGAGGGTCTAAATGAGAAAGATTTAGCAGAATTGAACAAGAATCTGGAAGAGATTATGGAGGATATAGGTAGAACCGACTGGAGCTCGATTTCCCCGGGAAAAGAAAGCCTTGACTCTAAATACGCTAATTTAAGGGAATACATCTTCCGCTCTTTCTTCTCTGAAGGTGGCATAGCCTCCCTTCTGGAAAAAGAAGCGGCAAGTTATTGGCAAATAGAAGCCAACAACTTAGCAGTTATGGAGGGAAGAATCCGTCCTTATCCCAATGCCAAAAACGAACTTCTGAAACTTCTTAAAGCAGAAGAGAAATTGGGAATGGATATTTACGGAGATTTCCAGAAGGAAGAATCTCCGGTTGCTTTCCTTAGGAAAGAGGCTGAGCGAGAAGACAGGGCGAAGATCCAGTTAGGGCTTTTGAAATCTATAATCAGAATGTTGAGAAGTGAGGGGGAGAGGGCTGGAAGCCTGCAGAAGAAGTTTTATAACAGATGAGACTATTCTGAAAGGAGATAGAAATGGTTTGTGAGAGTATGATTAAGGAAATTTCCATTAAAACAGATTCTAAGATTCTACTCCTCGTGATAGACGGAGTTGGCGGTTTACCATTAGATGGAAAGACAGAGCTGGAAAGAGCGGAAATCCCAAATCTTGATAATCTTGCTTCTCGCTCGATTTGTGGCTTGACTGACGCTATTGGGTATGGGATTACGCCGGGAAGTGGACCTTCTCATCTGGCATTATTTGGCTATGACCCTGTAGAGTATATTATTGGACGAGGAGTTCTGGAGGCGCTGGGCATAGGTATAGAATTGACTCAAAAGGATATGGCAGCCAGAGGCAATTTCGCCACTGTGGATAAGCGAGGAATAATTGTCGACCGCCGGGCGGGGAGAATCTCCACGGAGAAGAATAGCGAACTTTGTGGACTTTTGGGAAAGAATATAGAGAAGATAAAAGGGGTGAAAGTTCTCATCCGGCCAGGAAAGGAGCACCGCTTTGTGGTTATTTTTCGCGGCGATGGCCTGAACGGTCCTGTGAGCGATGCCGACCCCGAGAAAAATGGAGAGAAGGCAAGGCCTGCCCGGGCACTTTCTCCTAAGGCTAAAAAAACAGAAGAGGTGGCAAATAGCTTTATCCAGAAAG
>CAZJWT010000101.1:0-4715 GCA_964550005.1 uncultured Clostridia bacterium
CCGAGCGACTCCGAAAACTATCCCTTCATCCTCTCTTATTCCATCATCACCTTGCCTGTTTCCACATCAATAATCTTTATCTCCACTTCACCATCCGTCTCCTCAACTAATGCCACTGTGGGATTCTCCTTGGGCAAAGAGGGACTGCCCGGATTTAAAAATACTACGTCCCCCTCTCTTGCTAATTTCGGTCGGTGCGTATGACCGGAGATAAAAATATTGGCGTGCCATCTCTTAGCAAGGTTGACTTTGTCTTCATCACTCAGTTTATCGCCATGGTTTACTACTATCCGCAGGGAACCCAGCTGAACTAAAGCAAACGGGCTCTGAACGGGAAAATTGACCACAGATTCATCAACGTCTGAATCACAATTTCCTCTCACCGCCACCACAGGGATTTCTAACCCGTTCATCTCCTGGACTAATTCCCCGGGAGCGAAACCCTCAGGCATAGGGTTCCTGGGTCCATAATTGAATAGGTCTCCGGCGTGAATAATCATATCCACATCAGGAAAGATTTCTTCCATTACTTTTCGCCAACCCACCAAATCACCATGTGTATCTGATATAATACCAATCTTCATCATTTACCTCTTTTATTTACCCTCACATTTTCTTTTATAATTTATCTTTGGTGTCCTATCTAATTCGTGTATTCTATCCCGAAGTTGAGCTGCTCTCTCATAATTTTCCTCTTCGATAGCCTCCTGGAGCTTCTTCTGAAGTTTCTCCTTTTCTGAAAGAGGTCTCTTCTCGACAATCTCCTTTGCCATACCTCTTAAGAGAGTTAAAGACCTTCCCTTTTCATAAGTAAAAGTTGCGTTTTCCATGTCTGGAAGAGAGTCGATTGCTCCAATTCCCTCTTCGATCCTTCTCAAAGCCTCCTCATACCCCCTCTTCTCGATATGGGCGAGCCCCTTCCCCAGTGCATTCATTCTTATTATGTATGGTCGATACTGCTCGAGAGCCATTCTGTCTTCTTCCTCGACTGCATATTTCTTCACAAAATCGAAATATTCAATATTCCGCTGAGTATCCCTGACCAATCTTTCATAATCTCTTAGCTGAAAAAAAAGAGTGTAGCGATAGTAATATAATAGCCCTTCTTCATATAATCTTGAGCAGTCCTCTCTTGTCAGAACAAACCCCTCATCGGTTCCCCTCCTCTTCTTATAAACTTTAACTTTTGCCCTGTAATACTCCAAAAGCGACTCTTTCCTATAAGGTCTCTTGCCATCGGGTCTTCCATCTATTTCGAACTGCTCAATTCCTAAGGGTAATCTAATCTGAATTTTTTCTTTACCGTCATTACCTTTTATCTTTCTTATATTATTTAGCCGGTCATATTCCCATGCCTTCAGAACTTCACTAATGTCATAACGCATCTTCTCTTCCCTTTTTAAGGAGTAGCAGACTTCAGTCTGCGTGATAGTTTTTGAGATCTTTTTAAATATAAACTACTTTGTCTCATTGCGCAGAACTCACCGCACATCGTGCAAACCCGGGCATTTTTTGGCTTCGACTTCTTTCTCTCCTCCCTGAACTTCTTGGGATTAATAGATAGCCTTTCCTGTCTTTTCCAGTTAAGGGACTTTCTTGCTCTGGATATCTGAATATCCCAATTTAATGCTCCCTTTACTCCTTTTGCCACATCAGCCGCATGGGCAGCAATCCTGGCAGCAATTACTCCCTCGATTACGTCATCCACATCAGGAAGGTGAACATGCTCTGCAGGAGTAACATAACACAGGAAATCGGCACCAGAGGCAGCAGCAAGCGCACCGCCAATAGCGCAAACAATATGATCGTATCCTGGTGCAACATCAGTCACCAAAGGACCCAAAACATAGAAGGGCGCACCTCCACACAGCCTCTTTTCCAATAAGACATTGGCTTCAATCTGATTTAAAGGGACATGTCCAGGTCCTTCTATCATCACCTGAACATTCCTATCCCTTGCCATTTTTGCCAGTTCTCCCAGAACAGAAAGCTCTGCAATCTGCACTTCATCTGTGGCATCAGCAAGACATCCCGGCCTGAGCCCATCTCCCAGGCTCAAAGTCACATCATATTTATAGGCAATTTCTAAGAGCCTGTCGAATTCTTCGTATAGAGGATTTTCTTCATTATTATCCACTATCCACTGTGCCAGAAACACTCCGCCCCTGCTAACGATCCCGGTAATCCTTCCACTTTTCCTTAAAGTCTCAACAATTCTCTGGGTAACTCCACAGTGGACCGTCATAAAGTCGACCCCTTCTTCAGCCTGTTGTTCAATTATGCGGAAGATAGCATCTGCATTCATCTTGCCAATTCTCTTACCTTTGCGGACAGTCTCGCACGCAGCCTGATAGATTGGCACTGTCCCTACAGGCAAAATGGAGCGTTCGAGAACCATCCTTCTTATTTTTCCAATATCCCCTCCTGTGGAAAGGTCCATCACGCTATCTGCTCCAGCTTCAATGGCTGTATCTAACTTCTTCTTCTCTTCCACCAAACTCACTCTATCCGGAGAAGAACCGATGTTGGCATTCACTTTTGTCCTTAATCCCTTTCCTATTCCTATTATTCGTAACTTATGGCATTGGCGGCGGTTTACGTTAGAGGGAATAACCACTGTGCCTTCAGCAATACAGGAGCGGATATATTCTGGAGTTAAGCCCTCATTAGCGGCAACTGATTTCATTTCGCTGGTAATCTTCTTATTTTTAGCCCATTCTAATTGTGTCATTAATCTAACCCTTTGCCTCTTTAATTTTTTTCCGCATCTCTTGTGCAGCCTTTCTCACATTTTTAGCACTCGATACAGCATGGATAACAGCCACTCTTTTAGCCCCTGCACGGATAACTTCTCCCACATTCTCCTGGTCAATCCCCCCAATGGCAAAAAAGGGTATGTTCACCTTCTTTCCTACTTGACGAATCGAGTTGAGTCCTATCGGCTTTAAGTCAGGCTTGGAGGATGTGTAGAAGATCGGCCCCACACTGATATAATCGGCGCCTTCTTTCTCTGTTTTGATAGCTTCCTTTAAACTGTGAGTAGAAACACCTATGAAACGGGTAACAGGATGCCACTTGGGAAGAGGATGACCTTTTTCTTGTTTCTGGCCTCTTTCATATATTGAAGCTCCTGCTGCCTGCCACCTTAAGAGTCTCCTGACTAACGTCAAAGGCATATCTTGCTGGCCGAGATGGACTCCATCAGCCCCCAAAGCCAGAGCAACATCTAACCGGTCATTAACTACCATGAGCACTTTGTGGTTACTCGTGATTTCCCTTAATTTCTCTCCAATCTCAATTGTCTTCCTATCCATCCAGTCTTTTACCCTGAGCTGAACCATATCAGCCCCACCCAGGATGGCTTCCTCAGCCATCCTCAAGTAATCCATATCCGGCCTGGGAGAAAGGATAACGTATAATTCCACATCCTGCAAACTCTTAACCATAGGCAGTATACCCTGTTACTACACTAGAATTTTCGCGAGAGACCGACCTCAAAGCCCCCTTCCTTTACTCTCGCCAAAGGAGATATCCCCGTTTTCTCCTTTTTATTTTGATAAACTACTGCTCTTCCCACCAGGGTGCCAATAATAGCGCCCAGAGCTACATCTGAAGTCCAATGTTTATCATCATAAATTCGGGAGAATGACGTAAGGCTGGCAATTGTATAAGCACTTATATCGATGAGGAGATTATCGTACTCTGAAGCGATAACTGAAGCTAAAGAAAAAGCTACCGTCGCATGGCCGGACGGAAGGGATAACTTGGAATTATCAAATGTTGGTCCGTAGAATCTCCCGCTGCCTTCCTCACGATATGGTCTACTCCTTCCCGCAAGAACTTTAAGACTTGAACATATAAGTCCTGAAAAAATAAAAGATTCCAAAGCCGAAATCGCTGTCTCTTGAGATTTTTCATCATCGAAAATTTTACCAGCCAAATAGAAGATCCCGGCGATAGAGAGAGTTGTTCTTCCATCCCCAAACTCTTTTGAGAAGGCAAATATTTCATCCCAGCTATTACTGTTGATCTCCTGGACTGAACATCTGATCTCTTCATCTAAAGCTATCAATCCGCAGGTGCCGATGAGAATTGCTGAGAGTGGAAGAACATCAGACTTACCTAATCTGAGAGGACTGGTAAAGATATATTTGAAATCCCTGCCGAATCGGGAAAATAGATTTCTTTCTTCAGAGGCAAAGACAGAACCAGCCCGGAGAAAAAAGGAAAGAATAAAAAAGGAAAGAACTATAATGACCCAATTCTTCTTCAATTCTCCCTTTTCGAGACCCAAGCCGACCCTCTAAGAAACGCGAGTAACTATTTCCTTTTCTATCGTGTAAACTTTGAATCTGATTTTCTTTAACCTTTCTCCCGCATCCGCTGAAATAAGTCTGGAGAACTCTTCCAGAACTCTTATTCCTTCTTCTGCCCTCCTGAAATTTGCAAAAAGGATATCCTTGAGATTACTTCTCTTTCCCTCTTTAATGGTCAGTCCCACATCCTTTTCAGGCTCCCTGGACTTTACTAATCGAGGGTAGGCGTTCCTGGTAACCTTACTCAAATTATGTCTGAGATCCCTTAGCCTTTTAGATAACTTCTCATCATTATACAAAAAACGGACCACATCTTCGATGACTCGTAATCCTTCCCTTGCCCTGTTTAAATTAGCATCCAAAAGTCTATATTTATCTTGCATCTTTAAGGTCTATCAT
>CAZJWT010000102.1:0-1982 GCA_964550005.1 uncultured Clostridia bacterium
TTAATAAGTCCTGGCTCAACCTTGCCCTGCGTGGCGGATTTATGGATAATCTGTCGGAGAGTTCCGGGAGTATGTTCACTGCCGGATTAGGCTTGAATATTCTTCATTTACAGTTAGACTTTGCCGCGGCAATGAGCACTAAAAGCACAACAATAGCTGATAGCCAGAAATTCCCTACCGCTCTGGTTGGCTCATTTGGGCTCTCAATCAATTTTTAACACCAACGCAACCCGGAAAAAGGGGTCAGAGTCATTTTTTTTCAGCTCCGCCCTTTCTCAAAATGGCATCACTGCCCTAGAACTTTACAGGTAGGTTGAAAAAAATGACTCTGACCCCTTTTTCCGGAATGCTTTCCCAAGTATAAAAAATGAAGAAGAAAATATTTTTTGCCTTCCTGATATTCAACATTCTTTCCTTTTCTTTTAACCTCTGGGCGAGTGAGATAAAAAAGGCATTTATTGTTGACCCAACCAGTAAAAGAAAAGTTTCGGTAGTAGCTGATGAAATCCTGGTAAAATTTAAGCCTGAGGTCGAAGAAGGGACTATTGATAAGATTAATAGGAAATTTGAGGCGGAGATAAAAAAGAAACTCGGAATTAGGAATATCTATTGCCTGAAAGTTCCCCCTTCTAAGACTATTGAGGAGATGCTGGAAGAATATAGAAAAGACCCCGATGTTGAATATGCCGAGCCAAACTATATAAGAAAGGCTTTTCGGACACCCAACGACTATGTACCCGCTAATCAATGGGGAATTGACCAGATACAGGCGCCGGAAGCGTGGGATACAGAGACAGGTAAAGGGGATGTTGTCATCGCTATTTTAGATACCGGAGTTGATTACGACCACGAAGATTTGGCTGGAAATATGTGGACAGATAGTAATGGCTATTATGGCTACGATTTCGTAAATGGGGATGACTACCCTGATGACGACTTTAATGACAGCCATGGCACGCATTGCGCTGGCATCGCCGCAGCTGTCACAAATAATGGTATTGGAATTGCCGGGGTCTCCTGGAAATCAAAAATTATGGCGGTAAAAATGCTTAACGAGCTTGGAGAGGGAAGCGTGGATGGGGAAGTAGAAGGTATACATTATGCTGCCGATAATGGTGCAGAGATTATCAGTATGAGCTTTGGCACTAGTGGGTATCCTCCTACTCCCAGCGACTCAGAAAGGGACGCTATAAATTATGCTTATGAGAAAGGTTGCGTGTTAGTTGCCGCTTCTGGAAACGATAATGAGCCCTATGTTGCTTATCCGGCAGCATATGAGAATGTGATTGCGGTGGGTGCGACTAATTCAAGTGATGAGCGCTGCCATCCTGGCGATTGGCCGGCGGATCTGAGTTCGGGCAGTAATTATGGGACGGAACTGGATGTGCTTGCTCCAGGAGTTACTATTTTGAGCACTGTACGAATGGGTACAGGTACGGTTGACCTCAATTATGATAATATGGATGGCACTTCAATGGCTACGCCATTTGTCTCCGGGCTGGCAGCTTTGATTCTCTCTCATCTGCCAGGATTGGCACCTTCTGATGTAAGGCGAATAATTGAGAGGACGGCCGTTGATGTGGGTAGTACTGGTTGGGACCGGGAGACGGGATGGGGGAGAATAAATGCTTATAATGCGTTAACTGCTTATTATGTGGCTGGAAATGTTGTGCACCAGACGATGAACTATCCCAATCCATTTAGACCAGCAAAGGAAAATTATACTACTATCTATTTTACTACCAAGCGACCTGTTCTGGATAAAACTATAGATATCTTTAATTTGGCAGGGGAACTGGTTCTGAATGTGGAAAATAGCAGTATATATATGGATAAGTGGTATGATGACGGATATGTTTATAAATATGAGTGGGATGGGAGAAATGATTCTGGAGCGAGGGTGGCTTCGGGAATCTATGTATATGTAGTTAATGCTGATGGGAATACGAAGAAAGGAAAGCTTGCAGTCATAAAATAGTTAT
>CAZJWT010000102.1:2082-4705 GCA_964550005.1 uncultured Clostridia bacterium
AAGGAAGGCAAAGCTTGCGCTTTGCCGCTACAAGAAATGGATGTAGTGGCAGAGCAATAGCTCTGCATTGTAGGGGCGATCCCGATGTATCGGGGTGGTCGCCCAAAGAAAGGGACGGCATGCCGAAAGGTCGGCATAAACTGCGTCCGTCCCCTACAGGAAGTAAAGCTTGCGCTTTGTTGCTACAAGAAATGGATGTAGTGGCAGAGCAATAGCTCTGCATTGTAGGGGTGATCCCGATGTATCGGGATGGTCGCCCAAAGAAAGGGACGGCACGGAGTCCGTCCCCTACAGGAAGGCAAAGCTTATGCTTTGCCGCTACAAGTTACAGGTTATTTTTGGACTTTCCAGATTAAGGAAATTCCTAAAATTCCGAAAATAATGTTGGCAAACCAGGCGGCTAAAGTTGGTGGCAGGATGCGGTTTTCCCCAATTGCTTTCCCTACAGAGAACATTCCCCAGTAGAAGAAACAGATAAAGATGCTTAATGCAAACCCCATTACTTTTCCGCTTTTTGAGGTCTGGAGAGCAAAGGGAATACCGATGAGCATAATGATAAAACAGGAGAAGGGAAAGGATATCTTTGAATAGAGTTCTACTTTTTCTTGAATTGCTGGAATTCCATTTTTGTTCAGTTTTGCAATATAGTCTCTTAACTCAAAATAGCTCATTTCATTAGGCTTCTTCTGCTTGCGGCAAAAATGGTCCAGGCGCTCTGGCAAGTAGAATATTCTCTCATTAAATTTCTCTTCCTTAATTCTCCTTTCCTCGCCATAGTCAAACTGTCGGTAAACTCCGTCGTAAAATATCCAGTGGTTGCCCTTCCATATGGCTTTTTTGGCGTAGATTTGGCTTATCAGGTTAAATTTTTTGTTGAATTGGTCAACTGATATTCCTTCCATTAATTTCTTCTCTCCATCGAGGTACTTGATGGTGTACATCCTTCCTTCTTCTCCCGCTATTATTAGGTTCTCCTGCTTTTGATAATTCCTTATCTTTCGGTGCATCACTTTGACATCATAGATGTAATCTACCCTCTGATTGGCATAAGGCAGGACGAGCTCGCTGAACGAAAGAGACCCGAGAACGAGGAACAGGCAGAGAACCAAGAGAGGAAGTACAATTCTGTATAAGCTTATGCCAGAAGATTTCATAGCTGTAAGTTCGTTATGGCGAGCGAGTCCTCCCAGGGAGAAAAGAGTGGCGAGAAGAACTGCCACAGGGGATATCCGAACCAGCCATTCAGGTGTTCGCCAGAAGAGATATTCTGCACTAACCAGAAGGGGAGTCTTGAGCTCGATCCATTTGTCGAGCTGGACAAATAATTCAGAAATTATGAGTAGAGAAGCAAAAGCAACCAGTCCGAGGAGAAATGGCTTCAAGAATTCATTTAATATGTAGCGGGTCAGTATGCGCATTTTAATAGAAAATAGGGACAACGACCATTTTTAATATAAATTTCAAATTTCAAATTTCAAATTACGGGCATAAAGCCCTACACTACAATCCTGTGGGCGACCACAGAGTGTCGCCCCTACTTTACGGTCCTGTAAATCATCCAGGTGCCGGCTATACCTATTATCAAATTTGGTATCCAGACGCTGAAAAGCGGGGGAGTGATTCCTTTCTCTGCCAGGGTAATCCCTTCGACCAGGAGAAACCAGTATAACAGAAACAGGATCAAGCTCAAGCCAAATCCAATCGATTTTCCTTTCTGGCGTGCTTTTATTCCCAGGGGAATTCCGATTAAGCAGAAAACAAATGCAGCAAAAGCGAGGGACCTACGCTGATGGTATTCCGCTTCTAATGAATAAGTAGGGATATTATCTCGCTTCAGTCTTTTTATCTCTTGTAAAAGTTCAGATTTTTCCATCTGTCTGATTCGTTTGGCCTTGGGGGGCGGAGTTTGGGTGAGATCGAGTAAAATATTGTAATTCTTAAAATAGGTTATGCTGTACCTGTTGGGATCGTCTTTATCCCTCTGTTGAATGGTTCCATCAAATAACTGGAAAACCACCTGGCGCTCATTGCTTATCATGTTCCCGCGCTGGGCTGTGATTAGTGTAGGAAAGCCGTCCTTTTCCATTTCATACATAATTATGCCCGAAAGTTTTCCCTTTTTTTGCTTAATCTTCTCTACGTAGAGCCTGTAATTCCTTATGTCGAGGAAGGTACGCTCTTCGAGTTTAAGGATGGGATTCTCGTGGATTATCTGGTAGTATAGTTTGCGAAATTGATTATAAGATCCGGGTACTATATTCTCGTTAAAGGAGACAAGAAGTATGCTCATAATAAAACTCATGATAATGACAGGGAGGAAGATACTATAAAGGCTTACACCCGAAGCCTGGATTGCAGTTATCTCATTGTCTGAAGAAAGCCTCCCGAAGCAGATAAGGGTGCCTGCCAGGATTGCCATGGGAATACTATAAACCAGAAGGGAAGGTAAGGTATATCCGAGGAGCCGGAGAACTGATAATAAGCTCACACCCTTACTAATCAGGAGGTTTATTGAATCGAATATCGTTTGCATAATTAAGATAAAAGTGAATACGAAAAGAGCAAGAAAAGTAGGAGGTATAAATTCAGTAATAATATAACGATGGAGAATTTTCATTTTGAT
>CAZJWT010000103.1:0-4691 GCA_964550005.1 uncultured Clostridia bacterium
CTTCAATCTGGACAGCGGCGACCCCTGATTCTGCCTGGTCTCAACTACTACAGCTTTCCATCCTTTCCTATATTCTGAAGGAGAAGGTGGCTTGAACTCTCTTGCCACTATTACCAGAGTCGCTGAAGATTTAGGTTTAGAAATTAAGCCGGGTTCCCCAACCCCTCTAGAAATAGTAACTCTTATATAGGCTTCGGAAAGACCATTTATTTTTAGTATTCTCTTGATTATAGTCCTTAACTCTCTTCGAGTATAAGGGAGAGAGAGCTCTATTCCCTTTGCCGAGCGAAACAGCCTATCCAGATGGTCCTCCAGGCGAAACACTCCACCCGAATAGGCTCGCATTGTCTCAAATAGACCATCCCCGTAGAGAAATCCCCTGTCGAAGACAGAAATTTTTGCCCGAGTAAGATTCACAAAAGAGCCGTTGAGAAAGATTTTTTCCATCTTCGGGGCTTTCTAATTCTCCAAAATTCTGGAGTCCTTGCGAAAGCAAGGTCGATTACATCCCCCGATGAAATCGGGGACTCCAACAAGCTCGTCTTATAAAGCGCTTGGTTGGGTAACCACCTCTTTCTCTTTTCCCATAGTCAGAGTTTCTATCAAGGCTCTGGCCTTGTGTAGTGTCTCCTCATATTCTATCTCTGGATCGGAGTCGGCTACAATTCCGCCACCAGCGTGGAAGTATACTTTTCCATCAGCGATTACCATAGTTCTGATTACAATGTTGAGGTCGGTTTCCCCATTAAATCCTATGTATCCAATAGACCCAGTGTAAACACCCCTTTGATTTGGCTCCAGCTCATCAATTATCTCCATAGCCCTGATTTTTGGCGCACCTGTTATCGAACCTCCTGGAAAACAGGCTCTTAAACAGTCGATGTGTCCTTTATCTTCTTTCAGAACACCCTCCACTGTAGAAACCAGGTGAAATACTGTAGGATGAGTCTCCAGAGTGATGAGTACAGGCACTCTCACAGATCCGTATTCACAAACTCTGCCCAGATCATTTCTTTCCAGGTCCACTATCATTATCAACTCTGCCCTATCCTTCTCGCTCTCCAAGAGTTCCTTAGATAACCTCCTATCTTCGAGGTTATCTCTACCCCGGGGCCGCGTGCCTTTGATAGGACGAGTCTGGACCTTTCTTCCCGATATGCGCAAAAACCTCTCTGGAGAGGCGCTTACTATAGTAACTTCGGGAAAACTTAGGAAATTCGCAAACGGTGCAGGATTAATTCGACGAAGGTGTTCATATATAGTGAAAGGCAAAGCCGGCTGGGAACAGCTAAATCTCTGGGAAAGGTTAACCTGAAAGATGTCTCCAGCCCTGATATACTCCCTGGCTCTCTCTATAGCACTGAGATAGGCTGACCGTGAAAAATTAGAGCTTATATCTGGAATATTATGCTCTTCCCTAACTGAAAAATCTTCTCGGGAAGCTTTCTTCAATATATCCATGACTCCCTTCAGGCGAAACTTGGCTTTACTTCTTCTTTCAGCTGGCTCTCTTTCCGGAAGACCCGAAGAAGCGACGAACAATCTGTTGGTTAAGTGGTCGAAGGATAGCACCAAGTCATAAAAGCCTAAATAGCAGTCGGGAAGTTCTAAATCGTCAATGCTCTTTCTGGGCAATTTTTCAACAAAGTGGCATAAGTCATAACCAAAATAGCCCACTGCTCCACCCAGAAAGGGAGAGTAGCCAGAAGAAGCTAACCTGTACCGGGAGATGAGCCTTTTGAGGACATCAAAAGGGTCACCCGAGAATCTCTGACTTTGGCCTTGTTCACAAATTTCAATTTGTTCTCCCTTGCTCTTGAAGATAAGAAAGGGCTCACTACCCATGAACGAATACCTACTGAAATCGCCTACGGAGCCTCCGCTTTCGAGGAAGAAGCTATAACGGCTATCCAGAAAGAGCCTAAATAGCTTGTGTGGAAGAGATAGAGGAGGAATCTCTCCTACCCACTGCAAAGGCGCCACTGACCCCTTCACTTAATCACCCCCGAAAATAGATGGCTCTAATATCATCGGAAACTCCTTTAGTCAACTTCACCACCTTTTCAGCAACCTCCACCGGTAGAGTTCCCGTCCCGCAACTGGGAGTAATCAATAAGTTCTCCAGAATCATTTCTCTCTTTATGCCCTTACTAACTAAAAGTTTTAATCCATCTTCGAATCTCTTAATTAAGCTCTTTATCTCTTCTTCCATTGCTTTAGAGGATGCGGGCACAATTCCCCAGGCTAGGTAGCGGCCTTGACTCAAAAATTCTTTCAACTTTTCTGGGTACAAACTAATAGTTTCCAAGTAGCCATATGCGTCGAAACTTATGATATCCACTTTTGTATCCATAAGAATTGACCAATCTGTGTTTCCACAACAGTGTATCCCTGCAATGGCTCCTTCTGAATGAATAGAGTCAATAACGGGATTCAAATAAGTTACTACTTCATGTCCACCTATTGGGGTGGCAGCGGAACCAAAGGATGCAAGATAGGGTTCGTCTATAAAAATAATAACTTGAGGGAAGACCTCTTTCATTCTTATAATCTGCCAACGAGCTTTCATTTCACAAGTCTTCACCACCGCATCCACGAGTTGCTCGTGATATAGGATGGACTTTCTATTTTCGTCGGTGACAGTGAGTCCGAAACTGATAGGACCAATAAGTTGTCCCTTGAGCGCTAGAATACCAGCTCCGCCTTCCTTCCTTGAGAGATTCTTTCTGAGAAGGTCTATGAAAAAGTAGAACCCCGCCGCATATTCCTGACTAATCTCAAAATGGTCAACCTTATCCTCTATTATTTTTTCATAGAACTTTTCTAATTCACCGGTTATATCTCCTTTTGTCTGGAAGTAGACCTTCCTCTTCTCCTCGTCTAAGATGAGGCAGGGCATCCCCTCGCTCACCTGTATATACATGCTTTCCCGTAAATTAAGTCTGGGAAGTTGTGGCCAGGCCGGTATTTGAGGAAAACTCTCCAAGACTATCTCACAGGCTCTTTCAACGTCCTGGTGGGGTAGGCTGCCAATCGCTGTACACATTCCTTTAAATTCCATCCTTCTAACCCTCAAAATATCTCTCTCAAAGGGAGAATGTTTTACTTCTTCTCCCATTTTAAGAGTTCTGTAACTTTACCCAAAGTACCGCCTTCTTTAATCTCCTTTCGAATTCTGTTTTCTTTCTCCAATACATCCATTGCCCGGTTGGTAATCTCAACTGCTCTTTTTTGTGGGATAACTACAACTCCGTCATCATCTCCAAAGACCCAGTCTCCTGGAAAGACCCGGACTCCGCCAACTTTAACCGGCACTCCCATTTCCCCAAATCCCTTAGGCTCCCCTGCTGTGGGCATAATAATTCGAGCAAAAGCTGGAAATTTGAGCTTCCTAATTTCAACCACATCCCTAATCGCTCCATCAATCACCACTCCGGCTATTTTCTTTTCCAGAGAGCTGTGGGTAGCCAGCTCTCCCCATACTGCTGGTCCAACTCCCCCTGCATCAATCACAATGACACTTCCTGGTGGCGCCTCATCAATTGCTTCCACAGGCTTTGCCCAGTCTCCAGGATATGTCCTAACAGTAAAGGCTGGTCCAATCATCTTAAGGCCAGAACATACCGGACGAATACCCTCAAGTTCCCCTTGCCGATGCATAGCATCAGAAATGTTCGGCGAAGAAACCCTGGAAAGCATCTCCCTGATATTCTCCTCGGAAACCCTTTTAAAGAGTTCGCTTTTGATTTTAATCTTTTTCTCTATTGCCCTTTTAATTTCTGCAGTTGCCTTTTTGGCGTCTATGCTTTTAATAATAGCTCCTCCTACAATAATAATGTTTGCTCCTGCTTTTACAGCTTCATGGGCGTTTTCGGAATTGACTCCTCCAGCAACAGCAATGGGAATTCCTATCTTATCGACAATTGTTCTCACTCCTGCAAAAGATACTTTCCCTTCCATCTGTTCATCTACCGAAGTATGAACCCCTATGTAATCGGCACCCATTCTCTCAACCTCTTTTGCTCTTTTCAAGAGCGATTCGACTTCCAGGAGGTCTACCATTATCTTTGCTCCGTAGTGCCTTCCTGCCTCAACACACTCTCTTATAGTGGAGTCTGAGGCGAGTCCGAGAACAACTACCACATCAGCCCCTGCCTTGGCGGCACTCTCAACCTCAATTCTCCCCACATCCATTGTCTTCATATCAGCTACCAGCGTGCCCTCAGGAAACTTCTTCCTCAACTCCCTAACTGCATCAAGTCCGCTACTCTTAATGAGGGGTGTACCTGCTTCAATCCAGTCCGCTCCACCTTCTAAAGCCTCCCCGGCAAGTTTTAATGCCCGGGGCAAATCGATAAAATCTAATGCTACCTGAAGTATGGGTTTCATACCTATTCTCCAACTATCTGTAGTATAACTTCTCGCTTTCTGGGTCGGTTGTCAAAATCGACGAAGATAATCTGTTGCCATGTCCCCAAGATTAGCTCCCCATTTTCAAAGGGTACTGTGAGAGAAGGTCCCAGAAGAGTTGCTCTCAGGTGTGAATGAGCATTCCTATCGAGATGGGTCTCATCATGCAAATAGGCTTTCTCTTTGGGAACGAGTCGCTCAATTAGCTCGGTAAAATCTTCCACCAATCCCGGTTCATACTCCATAGTGGTTACCCCCGCTGTAGCTCCGGGAACAAAGAT
>CAZJWT010000104.1:0-4688 GCA_964550005.1 uncultured Clostridia bacterium
CAAAACCTGGTAAAGAACTGCTTCTTTCAAACTATTTCCCTCCCTCTCGGGAGGACTCCAGACCCTGGAGTCCTTGCGAAAGCAAGGTCTTGGTTTATACCCCCTTTGGGAGGACTCCATAGGTCTAAAATATGGAAAGGCTGGCTTCTCTCAACCTAATTACGGAAGTGTCATAGGGGTCGCAAATTTCTTCCTCCAAATAGTCTTTATAGCTAATCTCCTTCAATTTTCTTATCATTTCTCTTCTCTCCTCTTTGGGCATCAAGCGGGAGTCACTCATTGAAGCAACCCGAAAGTATATACCTTCCCTCTGCAAGTTCTTCACAGCAAGGTAGGGAAGTTCATAAAACTCACCCCTCCCGCCTGTCCTCTTCTCAAACCCTTCGGGAGTGCCAGCCTTTAAGCAGATTCTGACATAAAGATTTCTATATTTCTTCAAAGCTTTGACATATTCGGGTTCTTTACCAAAAAGAATCCCATTTGTCTCCAGAACAAAGAAGAAGTCAGTCTCCTCAACCAGGTCCAGAACTCTAAGTAGATGCGCTTGCCCCAGAGTCGGCTCTCCGCCAGATATGCGCAATTTCTTAACTTTTGCCTTTCTGGCATTGGAAACGAGTCTCTCAAAAATCTCCTCAGGAGTAAAGAATTCTCCATATTTGTAGGGGAAGTCCCGGGATAATGAGACCCAGCAAAACACACATCTCAAAAAGCAGCCCACGAGATATCCTGTAGAAATTCCACCATATACCCCTGTACAGTAGAAACTTGTGTATTTGCGGGAAGAACCCCTTATACATAACTTTTCGGTTTCCCTTGCCAACTCCAGGGGGTCAAAAGGAATAGAATCTTTCTTAAAGAAGCCTTGATATTCCACTGTCCAAACGTGTCTCCCTTTCTATTCACCTTTTTCGTCTTTCGATCTCTTCACCGGTCATGGGAACAAAACTAACAGGAATTACATTCTGGATGGTTAATTTCCCCCCTCTCTTTTCTACGAGTTGAAGGACCTGTGGAAAATGGGTTTCCCCCACAGGTATCACCATCCTGCCACCCTCTGCGAGTTGGTCAATTAGAGGCTGTGGAATATGGTCGGGGGCACAGGTCACTATGATTCCATCAAAAGGCGCATACTCCTCCCAGCCCAGATACCCATCAGCGCACTTTACTTTCACATTTCTATAACCCAATTTCTGGAGGAGTTCTTCTGCCCTTTTAGCCAATGGTTCTAATATCTCAATTGTATAGACTTCCTGAGCCAGCTCAGAAAGGATAGCTGCCTGGTAGCCCGAGCCCGTGCCCACTTCCAATACCTTATCATCGCTTTCCAAGCTCAAACATTCTGTCATTAGAGTAACAATATATGGCTGAGAAATAGTCTGTCCTTCTCCTATGGAAAGAGGATAATCACCATAGGCAAATGGTCTATATTTTTCGGGGACAAACTCGTGTCTGGGAACCTTCTCCATTGCTTCCAGGACCCGCCTATCCTTTATACCCCTCTCCTCAATCTGCTCAGACACCATTGCCCTTCTTTTCTTCTCCAGGCTGGTCTCATCTTCGGCCTTTTTTCCCAGGCAACAGTTGAAGAATATCAAACTGGAAAGTATCAAAATAAGAAAAATTCTGATTCTCATCTCAACCTGATCTCCAATTCTCTCTGGCATTCTTCGCAAAAGTCTGCCTGCTTAGCGTCAGTATCCATTAGACTATTGGAAAAATGCATCACACATTTCGCATTTTGGCAATGTCTCAAACCGAAAGTATGTCCCAATTCGTGAACCGCCTCCTTAAGGACCCTCTCCATGAAGAGCTTATCATTCTTCTCGTTTCTGTAAAACTCTTCCCGCAGGCGAGTTAGAGAAATCAAAGCAACCCTTCCACCCAGGTCTGCCTGACCAAAGATGAAGTTTAATGCGGGAACGAAGATGTCCACATCGAGAACACCTAAAACTTTCTCTGCATCTTGCGGGATATTTTGCTTTAATTCTTCCAGGATAGGAGTGGCAAAATATTGCCCCCGCTCAGCCCTGTAATCATCCTCAAGAATTGGCAATGGCTCCCCTATCTCAAAGGCCGCCTGGAACTGCTCTCGCAAAGCCCAGGACAATCTCAAAAGGGTATCTTTCTCAACATCTCCAACTGGTATAATGTAAATCTTCATTTCCGCTCCTTTTGGTTTCTCTTTCTCCCCTTCTGGCAAGCAACCGACAAGTAAGAGTGAAAATAAGATTATGGGAACAAGGTCTCTGAAAAAGTCCCGCCACGTGTCTTTGCGAGGAGCCCCGCACAATAATTGTACGGGACGACGAAGTCCCGATTCATCGGGAACACGGAGTGTCATTGCGACCCTGAGTGAAACGAAGGGGAAGCAATCTCGAGGTTGCCACGTCCCGATTTTCAATCGGGACTCGCAACGACTTCGTCGGTTTGCCACGGCTTCGCCTCGCAACGACCCCTCGGGTCGGATTGCCACGTCCCGATTTTCAATCGGGACTCGCAATGACAGACCAAAATAAGACTTTTTTAGAGCCCAGGTAACTGTCCTTAATAAGCTTTTTTGCATATTCTACTCCAAGCTTATCGTTGTTGTGGTGGGAGGCAGAAGGGGCCTTTCAATGAGGCTCAGGTACTTAAAGGCATAACTCGGAAAAGCACCAGATTCCCAATCTGTCCTTGAGGCCACCATATGTCGAAATGCCCTTTCAGGATGGAACTCATCTATTTTTAATTTGAATTCAACTCGCTTAGTTTCACCAGAACCCAGAGATTCCATCTCTCTCCTACCTTCAGAAACTACTTTAATTCCTGTCTGAGGCAGTATGGAAATTCCAATCTTCTCCACCTTAGAGAGGCTAAAGTTTTTCACCGCCACATTTGCTGTAAACTCCGTGTCGAAAGGAACCATTTTCGGAATTTCAATCTCACTATGGATAGGAATTATCTTCCACTCTTCTCGTAGTCGCGAAAAACAGGAGGCACCTGCCACTATCCACTCTTGCGAGGGATAAGGACCTCTTCTTCCCCACAGAGCCCGCGCCAAGTCATGAGTAAATAGTCCTGAGACCGGTCCATCTCCATAGATATTCTCCATTGCTTTTAATGTCCGTTGATAAAAATCTTCAGGACCAGCAGGATTCATAGTATATTGATGGAGTGGCCAATCGTAATCATCCCCAACAATCAAATTGGCATCTCCCTTCTTTACATAATTATGCCAGTCCTCAACAAAGCGGTCCAACTGCTCGAAGTCTGACTCATAGAGCATTACAGCAATGATGTCAGCACCAGCATCGTTCATCATCGCCACATCCTGACCATGTTGCCAGCCCCTCTCCCAGCCCAAATTGAACAGCCAGAGAGGCTTCTTAAGGCTTGCCTCCTCTTTTATTCTGTTAAGTATTATTGCTACCTGTCTAGCCCTCCACCAGTTCCACTGGTCTATGAGCGGAATATCCCTTCCCTTGGTACGCCCTACTATCCTCCCCAACCAGTCCATTCGTTCTCTTTGAGAGAACTCTTTCCATTTCTCAGGGACTTCCACTTCCATTTCTTTAACAAACTCATCCACCAATTCAAACCCGCTTCCCGCTGCCCGAACATAGTCCAACCCCACATAATCAATTTCTTCAATATTATTTAATCTTTTAATAAATCTGACTATGTCTTCTACCCGCTTCTTATCCCTTATAGATATACCACGGGTAAGGATACATCCCCCCGGATTATTCTTATAGTCCCACCCATACTCATAATTAGGCCTATATTTTGGGGGACCGAGGGTAAGATAACACTGGACCCAATAGCCAAAATCGATGTTTCTCTTCTCAGCCTCTTTAGCTAAATCATCAATATAATCCAGATTTTCCGCATTCCAGGGAAAATCTTCGGATAATTTCTGTTGATAAGCCGAAGTCTGACCTGCCATATACCAGAAAGTATTGGCACCAGAAAACTCTACCCAGTCTAAAAGCTTGTGCCAGTCGCCCGTTTCTCCATTTGGTCCCTTTACTCTCATTGTCTTCAATGGACGCATGTTCTCCATTGTCATAACGCATAAGCCAGGAGTTAACTCGCGTGGCTCGCGACGGGAAATCAAAAATCTACATCCTCGCAAGCGAACTTCCCTTTTTGATGTAGGAGATAACCAGATTTCAACCCTATACTCTCCCTCAGAAGCATTCCAGGGAACTGGCCACTTTCCCTGCCAGCTATTCTCTTTATCATTATACTTCAGATTCACAGACCATCTCTTACCAATTGTGGAGACAGGAGATGTTCCCTCGTAGACTAAGGCAGGGAGAATTCTCTTTTTGAATTCCTCCCCTAATCGTTTATTCCTTATTCGAGCGTGGATGTCAACAAAATCGTAGTGGAGATGGTTGCTCTTCTCTGTTTCAAGATAGATATCTGGGGCCGACCAGCGGTAGGCGAGGAAAATTGTCGGAAAGAGTAAAACCGGAAATAATAAGAAGAGTAATTTTTTTCGCACTATTTGGAATTTCATCTTAAGATTTGCTCAACAAATCAAGCGTACCCTCTCTCCCAGGACGGAGAGGATCAGGAGAATCGTAGTGGCAGAGCGACAGAGGCTGTGTCGCAACCCTGTTTGGGGTAGTCGCTCCGATTCATCGGAGCGTAATTTCTCCGTCGAGAACGCAACCTGAAGGTTGCGGCTACCAAGCAAGAAA
>CAZJWT010000105.1:0-4670 GCA_964550005.1 uncultured Clostridia bacterium
CGTTACTAAATCTTTGCGAGCGAAACGATAAAATTTCAATTGTTTGACCCCGATTTTATCGGGGGAGTTTTTGAAATTTAGTGAAGCGAGCAACTGTCATTGCGAGGAGCCTAGCGAGGAAGTCCCGATTCATCGGGACCACGGGCTTCACCCTCGCAATGACATAGCGACGAGCAAACTAACTTTTTCTAAACTCATCTACCTATTGCTTTTATGAGTTTTGCCTTTGCTATTAGATAATTCGCCAGAGCCTGCAAATAGGCGGTTTTGGCCTGGGTTAGTGCCAGCTGGGTATCCATAAACTCCAAATTAGTTATCATTCCGCTAACATACCTCGTCTCGGCAATCTGCATCGCCTCTTCAGCCTGACCCATATTCTCGCGTTGAGAAACAATTGTCTCCTCTTCTTGCCGAAGATTAAGGTACGCTTCCCTTACTTCAAGTTCAATCTCCTCTTTCTTATCTTCCAAGTTATAGTTCACCTCTCGCAGCTGGGATTGGGATTGAAGTACTTTTCCCCCTGTAGAAAACCCTGTGAAAATTGGAAACTGCAGAACCACCATAGCATTCCACTCCTTTCCCCACTCCTCCTTCCAGTTGTAGGGCCTCTGAAACTGGTAATTATAAACGGCTGAAAGCATCGGCTTGTTGGAGGCACTTGCCAGCCGCACCTGGGCAAGAGCAATATTTTCTGTTTCTTTTAAAGAGATTGTCTCCGGTCTATTTTTTAGAGCCTCCTCTACGGCCCGAGAAAGTTCTATCTCCATTGGTTCGTATTTCAACTCGCCTCGAAGTGTCACTTCCATCTGAGTGGGAAGCCCGAGCAATGACTTAAAATAATTTTCAGCTAAAACCACGCTATTCCTTGCTTTGATCAATTGAGGCTTAAGATTGGCAAGTTGAACCCGGGCTCGCAAGAGGTCAAATTTAGAAGCCAGCCCATTCTCATAGCGGTCCTCTACCTGCCTGAGATGCCTTTCCATCTGAGCATAGGATTCCTGGGAAAGATTCAAAAGTTCTCCAGCCAAGATAAAATTGTAAAAAGACTCGGTTACCTTGAATCTCAAAAGATTTCTTTCTCTTCTGTAATCTTGCTCTTGAATCTTCTGATTCGAACTAGCCTGTCTATAGCCATTTAGAATTCTTCCCCAGGTGAATATAGGCTGTTCAATAGTTGCCGTGGCCGAATACGTATCCTCTCCCTTAACAACAATCTCACTTCCTCCGCCTATTGAAATCTTTTGCCCTTTACCAAGCCGAAGATAGTTGCCTCCGAGAGAGAGAGTAGGTAAAAATCCAGCTCTGGCTACAATTAATTCTCCTTTAGCTCCTCCGAGCCTCTCTTTTGATGCCAGGATCTTCTTATTACCTTCCAGGGCGACCTCGATACTTTTCTCCAGAGTCAGCTCCTTCGGCTCCTCTGCCCAAGAAGGGAAAGATGAGAGGTAAGTGAGAAGGACGATGATACTGGACACCATTTTAATCCCGATGCGAATCATTTGCTAATCCCCTTAAGAAAAATCTCCATTACCATAGGCCTGTATCTATCCAGAGGGGTTCTCTCTTCTCTAACGAACCAGCTGAAGATTACCGACCTAATTATTCCCATAAGAGAACCTGCTGCCACGGTTGGCTCAACTTTTCTGAATTCTCCAGATCTTATTCCATCTTGAATTATCGAGGCTATTCCTTCCATTGTCTTCTTGTGCTCCCTAATAATAGAAGAATGAACTTTTTCTAAGGCGCTGGCGTATAGCTTCTGCGACTCGGAATGTACAATTCGAATGAACTCCCGATTCTGCTCGACATTTTCGAAAAGTTTGGAGACGAGCGCTTCCAATCTTTCCACATTTGAGAGTTGGCTGCCTATGATTTCCTTAAGTAAACTTCTCTGTTCTTCCAGCCCGGTTTTGATCAGGCTCAAGAAGACCTCCTCTTTCCCCTTGAAATAGAAATAGAGGCTCGCTTTTCCAAAGCCAGCTTCTGAAGCAATGTCTTCCATGGTAGTTGCCTCGTATCCCTTACGAGAAAAGACTCTCTGGGCTGCGGATAGAATCCCTTTTTTTCTATCAGCCTTCTCTTTTCCTTTCCTTTCTTTTCTTTTCATTCCGCCTCCGGGTTTAGACCCTTTGGTCAATCTTTCGACTCTTTAGTTTAATTATATACTTTTTACCAAAAACTGTCAAGTACATTTTTAGAGTAGACGGGCCTGGTTCGAAAATCTCTCAGATGGCAACCGATGTAGATTATGTGTCTCGTTTAGTCTTTGAATAAGGAATTATTGGACTCTAGGGGATTGTTTCTATCAAGGTTCTTTTTAGTTCAGGAATTTTGGTGGGGTTAATAGAGGTATTAAAAGATGTCGTTTTAGCGCTTTTCCCTTCGCGAGTATTCCTCCATAATTCTTCTCTCTTCTGTCGTCAAACTATCCACACCTTGGACCAAAATTTTGTCGAGGATCTGGTTAACTCTTTCTTCAATTTCATAAAATTCAGTTTCAGGTCTTTTTCTTTTTCTTAACTTAAATTTTGGCAAACGTAAAAATGCGAATATTTTTGCTGGATGGAGACGATATTTCCATACATCAAACTTTAAATATACATAACCTACTAATAAGCCGCCCAGATGGCCAAAATTGGCAATGTTAGACCTTCCACCCGAAATCCCACCCAACAAGCCAATAGCTCCAATCAGAATAGCAAAATGTTTCGCTTTAATGGGAAAAAGGAAGTATAGATAGATTATGGAATCGGGATATAGCATTGCAAATGCAAGGAGAATCCCGTAGATTGCTCCTGAGGCTCCTACGACAGGCATTCTTGAATTTAGAGAAGTGAGGAGAATAAAAATGCCAGCCCCTAAACCGCAGGTAAAATAGTACTTAAGGAAGGAACTGGTTCCCCATTCTTTCTCTATCGGTTTTCCAAACATCCAGAGAACAAATAGATTTATTAAGAGGTGGAATAGTCCCCCATGAAGAAACATGTGGGTGAATATTTGCCAGAGCCATAAATTCCTTATCACCTGGTAAGGAACCAGGCCAAAAGTGTACAGAAAATTTCTCCCTGCAAACACCTGAATTAGGTATACAGAAACATTGGCAATTATTAGCCATTTTATCGCCTTGCCCCATTGATGGGATAAAAAAGGTTGATCATAATATCTATGAGCCATTTTAATTTAAAAGATTAACGATTCTTAAGCTCTGCTACATAATGCTCAAAATTCGATTTCATCTCTTTAAGAGAGTCACCACCAAACTTCTCTCTCATCGTGCGAGCTATCTCAAAAGCGACTACTGCCTCTCCAATCACGCAGGCTGAGGGAACAGCGCAGATATCGGCTCTGATGACCTCGGCTGGAACCTCTTTTTTTGTAATCATGTCTACTGACTTAAGGGGTTTCTTCAATGAAGACAGTGGCTTCATTGCCGCCCGGACGATAATATTTTCTCCATTACTTATTCCGCCTTCAATTCCACCAGAATTATTAGTCTTTCGGTAATAGCCTCTGCTATCCTCATAGAAAATCTCGTCGTGTACCTTAGACCCGGGCTTTCTCGCCATGCTAAACCCTTCACCAATTTCCACGCCCTTCACCGCTGGAATGGACATTAATGCCTGAGCCAGCCTGCCATCAAGCCTTAGATCCCACTGTGTATGGCTCCCCAGCCCTACTGGAGGATTTATAACTAAAACGGTGAAGACTCCGCCCAGCGTATCTCCTGATTTCTCTGCTTCTTTAATTGCGTCTATCATCTTCTTCTCCGCGCTTTTATCCGGGCAGCGAACTGGAGATGACTCACTCGCTTTCTCTATCTCCTCTGGACTTAAGTTTGAGATTCCAACCTGGATACCACCAATTTCCTCACTCATGCTCACCACTTTGATGGCAAACTCGGCCAAGAGCCTCTTGCACACAGCTCCTACTGCTACCCGAGCAGCGGTTTCGCGAGCAGATGCCCTCTCCAGGATATCTCTTAAATCTTCACGACCATACTTCAAGGCGCCAGCTAGGTCCGCATGACCTGGGCGGGGACGAACCATCCTGGTTTCCATTTCCTTGTCCGAGGCATAAATAGACATCAATTTTTTCCAGTTTTCCCAGTCCTTGTTAATTATGGTCATCGTAATGGGACTACCTATGGTTTCTCCCCAGCGTAACCCAGAAGTAATTTCCACTCTATCTTTCTCGATCTTCTGCATTCTCTCGCCCCGACCAAAGCCTTTTTGTCGTCGAGCAAGTTCTTTATTGATGTCTTCTTCGCTCAGTTTTAACCCTGAAGGTATACCCTCAACTACCGAATGCAAGCATTTTCCATGAGACTCACCAGAGGTAACGTAACGAAGCATAGATACCCTCCATTGACAGTTTCTATCTATTTTTTCTCTTTCTTAAAGAATTCAAGCTCCCATAAATGTTGAGGCTCGTTATATTTCAAGATATAAGTGTCTTTATTGTTATCTCTTACTTTGAAATAGAGACAACCCGGGCCATACCATTGGTCGAGTATCTCCTCGACCACAAATTCTCTATTGTTAATGGTAAAACTGACGGGCCTTTGGTTCACTTTATAATCGGAATAACATTTTACTTTTAGCATTGACTTAAAAGCTTTTGCGTGTTTGATACATTTGACAAGCTCAGTACAACTGAATCGAACCCCTACA
>CAZJWT010000106.1:0-4622 GCA_964550005.1 uncultured Clostridia bacterium
AAGGAAATGAATATTTTAGGAAGGATTCTTGTCATTTTTGGAATAGTCCTCATATTGGTCGGGCTGATTCTCACAAGTGGAATCAAGATTCCTTATCTTGGCAGGCTTCCCGGGGACATTTGTATCAAGAAACCCAATTTCACTTTCTATTTTCCTTTAACTACCTGCATTCTTTTGAGCATAATTCTATCCTTAATCTTCTGGTTTCTCGGAAGAAAATAGATGCGAATAGAATTTAGATTCTTTTCCAGATTGATTTTTCTAATCCTCACCATAGTTCTGCCCTCCCCATCCTTAGCGAGCGGTCGTTTACCTGAAACAATTATTCGGATAGGGATTTTAGAAAACGTTTATTCAATCAATATTAGTGCGGATGGTGATTTTGAAGCCATCGATTTAGGAACTGGAAGGCAGGTCAAATTGGAGGATAGTAGTATATACTTAATCCTGCCCACTTCTGACGGAATAAAAATCGGAAATGAGATGTTCGGCTCATCGGTTCGGTTAAGTTCGTTTTCTGATGGTGAGATGCTCAGGGTCAATGGTCGAAGATACAGGGATGTGATTAAGATTTCATTAAATAGCAAATGGAACCTAAATGTAATAAATGAGCTTGGAGTGGAAGGATACCTTTATGGCGTAATGGCCCGGGAAGTCTCTCCCGAGTGGCCCATAGAAGCTCTTAAGGCCCAGGCAGTCGTTTCCCGGACGTACGTTATGAAAAATTTGGGAAAGCACGATAGAGAAGGCTTCGACCTCTCAGCCACGGTAACATCCCAAGTATATGGTGGAGTGGAGGCAGAGGACGACCGCTCATCGAAAGCAGTTGATTTGACCCGAGGAGAGGTGATTACCTATGATGGAGAGCCTATCAAGAGTTTCTTCCACAGTAATTGTGGAGGACACACAGAAGATGTGTCCAACGCCTGGGAAGGTGAACAGCGACTTCCCTATTTGAAAGGAAGAGTCTGTCTTTTTTGTAAGAAATCATACCAGTACTACTGGGAGAAGACGATAGAGAAAGAAACGGTTAAACAGAAGCTAAATGAAAACGGATACAATGTTGGAGACATAAAGAAAATTAGAATCTTAGGGAGAAGTTCTTCTGGTAGAATAACTTATTTAAGAATCTATCACAATGGAGGTCACCTCGACATTAGAGCAAACAATTTCAGGATGGTCATGGATCCCAGCGTCATCAGGAGCACACTATTTGCAATTGAAGGGATGGGTAACAGAATAAAGTTCTATGGTCGAGGGTGGGGACATGGGGTAGGCATGTGTCAATGGGGCGCTAAGGGAATGGCTGAAAGGGGAGCAAACTATCGCCAGATTTTGCAGTATTATTATCCACAAACAAAGATTGAGAAATGGGAAGACTAACGAAACTCGAAGAATACGATTACTACTTGCCTCGAGAGCTTATTGCACAGACACCTGCTAAGCCCAGAGACCAGTGTCGACTGATGGTACTATCCAGAAGAACAGGCCTGATAGAGCATAGAAGGTTCATTGACATAGTAGAACTGACCGAGCCCGGTGATTTACTGGTAACTAATAATACAAAAGTGATAAAAGCCAGACTTTTAGGAAGGAAGAAGGATACCGGAGGAAAAGTAGAAGTTCTCCTTTTAAGCCGGTTGGCGAAGCCGGAAAAGATAATTAGTGATTTCTGTGGAAATAGAGGGGATTTCAGGGAAGTTTGGCAGACAATAGTCAGGCCAGCAAAGCGAATAAGAGAAGGGATTGATATACTCTTCTGGAAGAACAGTTGGGCAAACTCGTCTTCTCCAAGAAATCCATGTTTGCTTGGTAAGGTTTTGTCCAGACAAGGAGAAAAATTTATCTTGGGATTCGCCTTCAAAGGAACTTTCCAGGAGACCCTCGAAAAGATTGGTGAAGTCCCGGTCCCACCTTATATTAGAAGAAATTTTCACGATAGGTTTAAACTTCAAGATAAGAGATGGTATCAAACCATATTTGCAAAAAAGGAAGGGGCAGTAGCAGCTCCCACCGCAGGGCTCCACTTCACAAGAAAGTTGTTGAAGAGAATCAAGGCTAAAGGAACTAAGGTAGTACCCCTGACTTTGCACGTGAGTTGGGGAACTTTTAGACCACTGAGAGAGGCTAAGATTACCGGTCATAGACTGGATGCCGAATACTTTGAATTGAGTTTAGCTAGTGCCAGAGCAATCAATAAGGCTATAGAGAATGGAAAGCGAATCATTGCAGTGGGAACCACCACGGTGAGAGCTTTAGAATCATGCTGTTGGGAGGAAAAGCCACTGTCAATTTCGGCCAAATTAGGAAAGAAAGTCGTAGTAAAACCTCGAAATGGCTGGACAGAACTATTTATTTACCCAGGTTACGAATTTAAAGTGATAGATGGGTTAATTACCAACTTCCACTTGCCAAAATCGAGTCTCCTAATGCTAGTGGCAGCATTTACTGGAAAGGATAAGATCTTTCAAGCATATGAAGAAGCCATAAGGGAGAGGTACCGTTTTTACAGTTACGGCGATGCCATGTTCATCATCTAAGACTTCAAACGGGAATTAGTAAAGGAGAGCGGTTCTGTGATAAACCTACACCAGATGCAGGAATCACCCAAAGTTAAAGCTTTTTTGAAACAGGCTGACGATAATTTCATAGCTATTGGCTACAAGGAACATGGGTTCAGGCATGCTAACCTTTCGGCAAATATCGCTCGTAACGTCTTGAAGCACCTCGGATATTCGGACCGAGAAAGCGAGCTCGCTGGCATAGCAGGGTATCTACACGATATAGGGAACGCAATAGGAAGGAATAGACACGCACAATCCGGGGCAGTTTTGTCTTTGCATATACTAACTGAGATGGGAATGGGGCTGGAAGAGGTTTCTCAGATTATTAGAGCAATTGGAGGCCACGAAGAGAAAGAGGTAGACCCAGATAGTGCCATAACAGCAGCAGTAATTCTGGGAGATAAGACAGATGTCCATTTCACTCGTGTCCGCAGTCTCCCGGGGAAACCTCAACTGGTATCTACCTTCACCACTCATGACCGGGTAAATTATGCGTGCCAGCGGGCATTTCTTAATGTAGATAAGGGGGCAGGTAAAATCTCTCTTGAGTTAACCATAGATACAAAGATATGTTCAGTAATGGAATACTTCGAGATATTTCTTTCTCGAGTTCTCTTCTGTCAAAGAGCAGCAAAGTACCTCCGGCATAATTTTGTTCTGTTCATAAACAAGGTGAAATTCCTATAAGATTGTGATGGAAAAAACCTTCGAAGTATTAAAGAAGATTAAAGATAAAAATGCAAGAATAGGTAGAATCGTCACAGCCCACGGAGTAGTCAATACTCCTGTCTTTATTCCAGTGGGCACTCAGGCCACAGTAAAGACTCTCTCGCCAAAGGAATTAGAAGAGGCGGGAGTAGAGTTAGTTCTCATCAATACCTATTATCTATTCTTGAGGCCTGGAGTGGAGATAATAGAGAAGGCTGGTGGTCTCCATAAATTTATGGGATGGAGTAGACCAATTATAAGTGACAGTGGAGGGTATCAAGTCTTCAGTCTTGCTGACCTAAGGAAGATAAGCGAAGAAGGAGTCCAGTTCCAGTCACATATAGATGGTGCTAAGCATTTTCTCTCGCCAGAGAAAATTATTGAAATTCAGATTAGTTTAGCCTCTGATATCATAATGTGTTTTGATGAGTGCACTCCGTATCCCTGTGAAAAGGATTACGCTCACCAGTCGATGGAATTAACTCTGAAATGGGGCAGGCGGTGCAAGAAAGAATTCAATGACCGATGCTCATCGACGAATTCACAATGGCTTTTTGGAATTATCCAGGGAGGGATGCATAAGGACTTAAGGAAGAAGAGTGCTGAGGAGACAATAAAGATTGGATTTGAAGGTTACGCAATAGGCGGATTGAGCGTGGGAGAACCCCAGGATTTACGAAATGAAATTCTGGAATTCACGACGCTTCTCCTTCCAGAAGACAAGCCGCGATATTTAATGGGAGTTGGACAACCACAGGAACTATGGGAAGCTGTGGAGAAGGGCATTGATATGTTCGATTGTGCCATGCCTACCAGGAATGCCCGTAACGGCCAGGTGTTTACTTCCAGAGGAAAGGTAGTAATTAAAAATGCCCAATACAAGGGAGATTTCGGACCTCTCGACCCGGAATGCGAATGTTACACTTGTCGCCACTTTTCTCGGGCCTATCTCTGCCATCTGTTTCGGGCAGGGGAGATTTTGGCCTTGCGATTAAACACTTTACATAATATCCATTATATGATAAAATTATTAGAACAAATCCGTCAGGCGATTAAACAGGATCGCTACGAAGAGGCAAAAAGGGAATTTTTAGGAAAGTGGCATAGTGAGAGTTCGTAGTGGGGAGTTCATAGTTCGTAGACAAAGAGTATTTTTAGAGAACATCTACAAGCTCCGAACTACGAACTAATAACTAAGAACTTAGAGATGGAGGTAGCTAATGGATTTTCTTTACGCTTTAGGCCAACGTCCAGCGGGGGCTGGAGAGGCTCCCAGAGGGAGTCCATTTGGAGGCTTATTGCCTCTAATTCTAATCTTTTTTGTTTTCTATTTTCTTCTGATTCGTCCTC
>CAZJWT010000107.1:0-4612 GCA_964550005.1 uncultured Clostridia bacterium
GGAGCCGTGGCCCCGATAAATCGGGGCTTCGGTCGCTTCGCTCCCTCGCAACGACTTTGCAAGACGCAAATCGAAACTCCTCGCTTCGCTCGTCGGACAGCGATTTGCTTGAAAGAGAATAAGCCGTCCTCATTTTTTGGCTAAAATTCCAATAGCTCTTCATAAACTATCTTTTAATTAGTAATTGGTCGCGTAGGGACGACCTTGGTCTCCCAAACCAGCTTTGTAGGTCCCGATGAATCGGGACAGAAGACAAGCAAAGCTTACGCTTTGCTGCTACACGAGAATGTAGGGGTTCGATTCATCGAACCCATGATTTAAAAGGAATAGCGCAGCAAAGCTTCGCGTCATTAGGAAGGACAATGAGAGTCTGCTTTTTTGGGGGGTATAATCCTAAATATATACGTAACGTAATCATCAAGGAAGGGCTTATAAGAAATGGCGTGGAAGTGGTGGAATGCCATACAAAGTCAAAATTTAAATTCTGGCTCAGGTATCCAATACTACTTTTTCAGCATCTTAAGTTTTTTCTAAAAAAATATGACTTCATTTTTGTTCCTGCGTTCCGGCACAAGGACGTTCCCCTAGCCAAGCTAATTGGACTCTTGACTAATAAGTCCGTAGTTTTCGACCCATTAGTTTCAAGGTATGAAACAAAAGTTCTCGACCAGAAGAGATTGCCAGCTTATTCCTTGCAAGCAAGATACAATTTTAAGATAGACAAATTATCCTTTAAACTTGCTGATATAGTTCTCGTGGATACGTTTGCTCATGCAGACTTTTATGCGAGAGAATTTGGCATAAATAGAAGTAAATTCAGGCGAGTTCCGGTAGGAGTGTCTGAGGAGCTATTTTCTCTAATTAAAACTGAGGGCAAAGAGGAGAGTAGAAAAGAAAACAATTTCCTTGTTCAATTTTATGGTTCCTTCCTGCCCCTGCAGGGAATAGAGTATATCGTGCAAGCAGCCAGGATAGTGGGGAGTAGAGATAAGACCATTCGCTTTGAATTGATAGGCTCGGGACAGACCTTTGCAATGATTAAAGGGTTGATTGAGGAGCTGGAATTAAAAAATACGGTTTTACGAAACTGGGTTCCTTTTAATCAGCTCCCGGAGCTAGTTTCTCATGCAGATATCTGTCTTGGAATATTCGGGAATACAGAGAAAGCAAGGAGAGTAGTTCCCAACAAAGTATTTCAATGCCTATCTCTAAAAAAGCCCGTAATTACTGGAAGAACTCCAGCCATTCTCGAATTTTTTGTGGATAGGGAGAATATTTTGCTCTGTGAGCCAGCAAATGCTGATTCTTTGGCCAGAGCAATTATGGTATTAAAGGGTAATGAGGAATTGCGGAAAAAAATTGCTGAAAATGGATATAGATTAATTCGGGAAAACTTTACTTCACAGTTGATTGGTAGACAAATAAGAGAAATCTTAAGCGAGATTTCACTCTAAGAGAAAAGATTGAACACTGTATTACATATCGACTCAGCAAAAACCTGGAGAGGCGGCCAGCAGCAGGTTCTCTATTTAGCGGAGAGGCTAAGAGATTACGACAACATAATTGCCTGTCCTTCTCAAAGCCCTCTGGCAGAAAGAGCAAAAGCTACAGGCTTAAAGGTTTTGCCAGTGCAGATGCGTGGAGAATGGGACTTTCTGGCAGTACATAAGTTAAAAAAGATAATAAGAAAATACTCCATTAGAATAGCTCATCTCCATTCTCCCCATGCGCACGCATTGGGTCTTTTAGCAGCGAGAAGTGCTGGAAATTGCAAGGTCGTTCTTTCCCGGAGAGTCGACTTTCACATTAGGAAGAATATATTGAGTCGAGTGAAGTATTCAAATGTTGATAATATAATAGCAATTTCTGAAAGAGTTAAAGAAGTTTTGGTGACTGATGGTTTACCCAAAGAGAAGGTCGATGTTGTTTACAGCGGGATAGATATAAAAAGATTTCAGAACGTAAAGAGTAACTATCTTATTTCTGAATTGGGACTGAATAAAGATAAGTTATGCATAGGGAATATTGCCGCTCTTGCCTGGCATAAAGACCACAGGACTCTTCTTGAGGCGGCAAGAATTGTGGTAGATGAGTTTCCGCGAGTAACCTTTTTAATAGTGGGAGATGGTCCTCTTCGTAGAGAGATAGAGATTCTAATTAAGAAATTGAATTTAGAAGAAGACGTGAAACTATTCGGATTTCGAGAAGATATTCCGGAAATTCTTTCCGTTCTCGATCTCTTTGTACTATCTTCAACCTGGGAAGGATTAGGCACTTCTCTTCTGGATGCTTTTGCTTCTCGCGTTCCTGTAATCGCCACCAATGTGGGAGGAATCCCGGAGATTGTGAAAGATAGAGTAAATGGAATTTTAGTCCCTCCAAAGAATCCAAGCGCCTTAGCCGGAGCAATTATTTCTCTTTTGGAAAATAGAGACTTTGCCTGTCAAATCGCAGAAGAAGGTTTTCGCCTAGTAAAAGAGAAATTCAGTGTAGATAGAATGGTTGAAGAGACAAGGAAAATCTACGACCGCCTAGTGATGTAGGGCTTTATGCCCGTAATAATTTTGGGAAAATTGGGATGAACATCTTTCACTACTATCCAAAGTCCTTGCCTGTGAAAAAGTACGGAGGAACGCAGAGGGTAGCTGTGAATTTGATGAAAACTCAGGCAAAGATGGGGCATAGAGTATATCTGCTCAGCCTGAGCGGTACCAATTTACCCACTATTAATGTCACGACTATAAGGAGACCCATACAAAATTTTGAGGCTTATATCCCTGACAATATAGACATTATTCAGCTATATAACACACCAGAAGATACTCCCTCGAAACCCTATTTAGTCAGGATTGGCGGAAATGGCAGGCCAGGTGAAAAGTTTTTACCAAATACCGTATTTCTGAGTAGAAATCACGCCATGCGGCATGGGAGCACACATTATATTTACAGCGGAGTAAATCTCGAATATTTTATGTACAGAGAGAAAAAGGAAGACTATTTTCTCTTCTTAGCAAAAGTCTCCTGGAAAGTCAAGAATGTAGATTTGGCCATAAGATTAGCAAAGGTAATGGGATTGAAACTGATCGTTGCTGGAGGGTGGAGGTTCTCCTTTAGAAAGAAGATTAAATTTGTGGGAGAGGTGGATGATAAAGAGAAAGCTGAGCTTTTAGCAGGAGCAAGAGCCCTCATCTTCCCCACAAACTGGGAGGAGCCCCTGGGCAGCGTAACACTGGAAGCATTGGCCTCAGGGACACCTGTTATCACCACTAACAAAGGAGCAATGCCTGAGGTAATCACTCCCGATGTTGGCTTTCGCTGTAACAGCTTTGAGGAATTCAAAGAGGCTATAAAGAGAATCGATGAAATCAGTCCCAGGAAATGCAGAGAGAGGGTTGAAAAAAATTTTACAGCTGAAATCATGGCAGAGAAGTATATAACAGCATATGAAAAGATAATTCAAACGGGAAGCCTGTAATCGTTTAGTAGTGTAGGGGCTTGTCCCCGTAGATTGGCAGTTTAGGGCTTTATGCCCGTAATGACTCCAAGCATTGGAGAAGCAAATTGAAAGTAAGCGGATTTACTTTTGTAAAAGATGCTATAAGATTTTCATTTCCTGTAGTGGAATCAATTAAATCGATATTACCCATCTGTGATGAGTTCATAGTAAATGTAGGTAGGTCCAGTGATGGTACTTTCGATTTGATTAGTTCAATTAAGAATGGAAAAATTGAGATAATCGAATCTGAATGGGATCCAAACTTCAAGCATCAGGGGCGGGTACTGGCCCAGCAAACAAACATCGCCCTGGCAAAATGTACGGGCGATTGGTGTTTCTACTTGCAAGCTGATGAGGTAGTTCATGAGCGAGACTTAAATAGGATATTAAAATGTATGGAAAACACACTTCCCGATGAGACAGTAGAAGGGCTCATATTTAACTGGATACATTTCTACGGAGATTACTCGACTTTCATAAATTCATACCACTGGTACCAACGTGAGGTGAGAATAATTAGGAACTCTCGAGGCATAGCTTCCTGGAAGAGTGCCCAGGGTTTCAGGCTCAATGAAAGAAAATTGAGGGTAAAAGATACCGGTGCTTACATCTACCATTATGGTTGGGTGCGGCCTCCTAAAGTAATGGCAGCAAAGAAACGCTATCACGACTCCCTTCACCATGGGAATGGCTGGGAGAAGGAATGTAAGGGAGAAGAATTCGACTATCATGAACACACCGACCCCTGGATGCTCAAGAAATACAATGGCAGCCATCCTGAAGTAATGGAAAAAAGAATCAATGAGTGGCAAGGAGAATTCGATATTTCAAAGAGCACCCACAGGGTGACATTTAAAGACATAGGAAATAGAATTTCAGATTTCATTGCCAGGAAGACAGGCTGGAAAATCGGAGAGTACAAAAATTTTATCCTCATAAAATTAGGTAGGGGCGAGCTTGCTCGCCCCACTGGAGTCCTCCCGAAAGGGAGGTCTTGAGGTAGTCGCTCCGATTCATCGGAGCGTCTGGAAGCAAAAGAAAAGTTAGTTTGCTCGTCGCTATGTCATTGCGAGGGCGAAGCCCGTGGTCCCGATGAATCGGGGCTTCGTCGCTACG
>CAZJWT010000108.1:0-4473 GCA_964550005.1 uncultured Clostridia bacterium
GATTGCCACGCCCCGATTTTCAATCGGGGCTCGCAATGACAGACCAAGAGTAAAATTTTTTCAGAGACCTCAAGAACATACTTGTCAAACATATCAAATAAGATTTTAATTAGGATTCCGCATTCTTACAATAGGTCAGATGTATGATTTTATGAAATTTTTTGTCAAGAAAAAGGCCTATTGAAAAATGGGTCTTCTATATAAAAAATAAAATATTACTTAGTGGGTTTCCCAAAAGCCACTAACATCAAGTGTCTATAAAATAAAAAATCCCAAATCGCTTCTATTTTTCAAGCAAATTCGGGATTTTCGTCTATTTTTTGTGCTAAAAGGAAGGGTAAAGCTTATGCTTTGCAGCTACAAGTGGGAACGGGCTCAATGAATTGAGTCCCTACAAATGTAACTCAAAATAAAAAATGTGCCAAGGCCCAGAATCGAACTGGGGACAACCCGGATTTTCAGTCCGGTGCTCTACCAACTGAGCTACCTTGGCACCTTTACCCTTAAGCAAGAGTCATATTAACAAAACGGCAAAAAATTGTCAAACAAAAATTATACACGCTCCGATGAATCGGAGCTACTCCTTCAGCAACCTCATTATTTTCTGCGTAGGCGCCACTCTTTCTCATCAATATTATGATAAAGACCTATTCTCTCTTCAGGAAAGACCTTCAAGTTAACCGTCACCCATATCTCCTCTTCGGAAGGTATCTTTGTCCAGCTGAACCTTACTTCCCAGCAGTGGAGGTCTCGATAGAGATGAATTCCTCGTTCCATAAGCTTATGATCATTGATATTGTATCTTGTAGCCAATCGAGCCCTCCATTTGCTGGTTATCGGAAAATTAAACCCATTCGCGATGTCGAGACGACGGGGATACTTAGAAGTTCCCTCCAGACCCTCCAAATAGGTCAATCTGGCATTAATGGACCACTTGTTTCCTCCCGGACCAAATATCCCTTCCGTCTGAAAATTGGCTGTCCTTTCCCTGTTCAAGTCATAGCTATGTTCCAAATAGAAGCTCGCCAAAGTAGAGGGGTTAAAATCTACCCGGGAGAAAAGGTTATCGAGTCTAAGATTTCTCTTTCCAATAAAACTATATCCGGTGGAGGACGTAAATTCTAATAGCTGGAGAAGACGAATTCTTCCCAAAATCGAAAGTTTATTGATGGTCGTCTCTTTACCCTGTTCTTGCTGAAAACTATGCGTTAAGTCTGTATCGAAAAACATTGTAACCCGAGTCCGTAAGTTTGCTTGAGTGTGGTATATATTTTTATATACATTCTTTCTATTCCAGTCCTCATCCTTATCCTGCCATTTTTCCTGAATGCCCACTTCCATATTTAAGCCGGCCGCACGCGACAATCTTAACTTGTTAACCAGGTCAAAATAGATGTCGCTCTGATTGAAGCGGTGACCTTCCTGAAATTCTCTGGTAACATAATCGTATGCTTTAGAATACTGGTTGGCGTAATCCGCTCCTAACCTATAATAGAGTAGTCCTTCCTTGATTTGGAGAAGATTTGTCGCAAATGAGAATCTGGGAGAATAGCCCTGAATATTGACAAATCGCCCCGTTTGGTCATCCCATACATCCTTCCTTTCTCCAACTATCCTCAAAGTATAAGTAGGTCTCGAGCGCGTAAGAGCAATATTAGATTTCAGTTCTTCCTTCATTGGGATCCAGTCCTCTTCATTATATACCTTATTAAACTCTCGATTGGACATATAGTCGAGCTTCGTCTGAAAATAGAAGTCACTTCCTAAATTCTGCCAGTGTTCTGCTTCTCCCCGCCACCTCTTTTTCCCGGTGTCTTTCTCCTTAATATAATATCCATACTGGAATCCTTTTACTTTATCCTGCAAATGGTAACTATATTTGCCTCCAATGCCGACACCTTTGCGGGTCATATAATCAATGAGTAAAGTTCCGTTTGTTCTATCACTAAAGGCATATCCAAAATTTGTTTTAGCGAAAAAACCTTCTTCACTATTAGAGCCCAATTTCAATCCCCAACTAAACCTTGTCTCGCGCAACGAGCGCCAGTAGAAGGGGAAATAGAAGATGGGAATTTTGCCTAAATACATCAGGACGTTATAGGCGAAAATCCTTTCTCCCAATAGAATGCGAATTTTTTTCGCTTTCAACCGATAATGGGGAGAGGAGAGTTCGCAGGATGTAATATAGCCGTTATTTATAATGATTTCCTTATCACTTACCCTCTCTATCTTTGGGCCGAAACAGTACCAGGGCTCTATAAATGATGAAGCATCGTCTATAATTCCCCGCCTCGTTCTCAAATCGTAGATTATATGACTGCCATGGATGGTAGTCTCTTTATCTTGAAGAGTGAGTTCGCCTTTTGCTTCAATTTTCTCCTCTTTCAGGTCGAAAATAGCTTCATCGCATTCCATGGTAATATCTTTGTCTTCTATTTTAATATTACCACGGGCTAAGACCTTATTCTCTTCTCGTCTATACTCAATGCAATCGGCTGAAAGAATAATAGGGTTATTCTGGACTGGACCCAATTCAGTACTTTTCCCAATAACTACATAGGTACTGGCTGAACTTATATAGGAGTCCTTCCCTTCAAGAAGGTAACCATTGGCAGATTGGCAAAATAAAAAAATAGCCATAAAGGCTATATAAGAAGGCGGGAAGAGGCCGTAAAGCGTAATGCGAGGGTGGATAGTCATGGTATTATTACACTTTACGCTTTTCACTTTACATTTTCCTGTAATATCAGTAAAGCCGCACCGATTACCCCCAAGTCTTCACCGAACCTTGTGCAAGTAAACTTTACTTTCTCAAAAGGAGTCTTGAAAGTGCGCTTTCTTATTTCTGCTTTCATTGGTTTGAAAATTAATTCTCCAGCCCTGGCCACTCCACCACCAAAGACTATCACTTCTGGATTTAGAAGATTAATAACTCCAGATAGTGCTATTCCCAAATACTCTCCTGCCTCTTTCCAGATTCTCCTTGCTAATTTATCGCCCTTCAGGGCAGCTACTTGGATGGTCTCGGGAGTAACTGATTTCAAGTTTCCACCAGCGGTCTTCTTTATCAGGCTCATTTCACCTTTTCTAATTTTCCTAATTGCCTTTTTGACAATATAGGCTGAACCGATATAAGTTTCAAGACAACCATAATTTCCGCACTTGCATCTTTGACCTTGCGGATTGAGAGTCATATGTCCAATCTCACCGGCACTCCCCGATGCCCCGTGGTATATCCTTCCATTCAGTATGATGCCACCTCCCACACCAGTACCCAGGGTTATACAGAGCAAGTTCTTTACCTTTCTCCCTGTTTCCAAAATGTATGTTGCCCAAGCAGCCGCATTAGCATCATTGTCCAAAACAACCTTCATATTAAACTTCTCTCTTATCAAACGAACTATGGGCACACCCTTCCATAATAGATTGGGAGAGAATCGGACAACCCCTCTATCCCGGTCGATATCACCAGCTGCACCAATTCCTATTCCCTCTATAGAGTTTGAGCGTAGACCCTTCATAATGGCGTCCAAGGCTTTTAAGATGCATTCAATGGTCTTAGTTTTGCCCTCTTCTACCCTGGTAGGAAATCTAATCTTTCTTAAGATTTCCCCTTTCCCTGTGACGAGGGCTACGGTTATATTCGTTCCACCAATGTCTATTCCGACAGAATACTTCTTCATCGTTTCAATACACTCTTAGCTTCCCCCACGGTGTACAAGGAACCAGTAACACAGATTAAATCATCCGAATTGGCAATCTCCAGTGCGCTCTGCAAAGCTCCCCCAACGCCATCCCCTATCCTGACCCTATTTGAAGGGAGATAATTCAAAACCTCTTTTCTAAGCAAATTTTTATCAAGAGCTCTCTCGGTTCTGGGTGAAGTCACCACCACTTCCTTGCATAAGGGGACAATTTCCGCCACCATCTTTTTCACATCTTTATCTTTTAAAATTCCCAGGACCAGGATTATCCTTTGATGGGGGATAACCCCATCCAGAAGTGCATTCCTGAGGCAGCGCGTAGCCGCTGGATTATGCGCACCATCTAAGACTATCCTGCGGTCTTCTCCTTTGCAGTTAACACAATTTAAAACTTCCAGTCTCCCCGACCAGGTCGCCTTCTCCAGACCCTTTCTCAAATGCTTCTCCGCAACCTGGATTCCTCTCAATTTTAATCCTTCGATTGCACCTAACGCCAGAGTCGCATTCTCTATCTGGTGTCTCCCTAAAAGTTTTATCTTCAAATCTCTAAAACTATCGAAAAATCCCTCGTAATTGAACCTCTGGAAATCACAGAAATCACCAGCCTTTCTCCTTTCATCTACGGGTTGGGCTTTGAAATCTTTTCCTAAAAGGAATAGTCTCGCTTTTTTGTTCTGACATACTCCCTCTATTACTTCAAGGGCTCTTCTCTGCTTCACTCCAGTAATTACGATCCCATTCCTTTTTATAATCCCTGCTTTCTCTCGAG
>CAZJWT010000109.1:0-4435 GCA_964550005.1 uncultured Clostridia bacterium
TTTTCTCAAAACTTATATTATATTACATAAAATTATCTTCTGTCAAACAAAAACACTTCTTTAGCGGCAAAGCGTAAACTTTGCTTCCCTTCGTAGGGGACGGACTCCGTGCCGTCCCCTCCTTTTGGCGACCATCCCGATACATCGGGATCGCCCCTACAAGGCAGAGCTTCGCTCTGCTACTACTTTTTAACTTCTTTTAGAGCGGCCTCAATTTTTTCTAATAGATTTCCTTCTATCTTTTCTTTCTTTTCAATGACTATTTTCTCCAAAGATTTGGCGGCTCTCTCCCTGACGAACTCCCAGGGATCCTGCAATAGAGAAAGCAAGATTTCTGCTGCAGTCTGTGAACCTATCTCACCCAGCGCCCAAGCCCCACTCAATCTCATCCACTGGTCATTACTCTTACACATTTCTGTGAGGATTACCATAGCTTTCTCTCTATTAAACTTATATAGAGCCTTAACCGCATTGGCTTTTATTCGGCTCTCCCTGTCCTCCAAGAACGGCTTAAGTAGCCTCTCTCCCACCACTGGATCATCTACCGTAGCCTCAATCAACTCCACCCCATCTGCTCTTGCTCTAATATGTGGGTTTATGTCTGTGATAATCTCCCGTCGTCCACCCGGTCCCTCAACAACTATTTTTTTCGACTCTCCTATAAATGCCCTGGACTGCTTCTCTAACAGCCCTAAAATCCTTTCCTGGTTTCCCAGCAGTATCTTCTCTACTCGCTGGCGAAACTCATCTTGTCTGTCACTTTCCCCTTTCCATCTTCTCTGAAATCTCCTGTCACTATGGGTGAAAATAATGAATATGAGAAAAATGGCAACCAGGAAAGATAACGAAATACCCATAATCCCAAAAAGTATAGTCTGTTTTAATCTTTTGCGGATTTCTTCATATTTCGTTGTGGCTTTTGCAACCTCCTCCTTCCTCGCCAGAAGAATTTTCTCCGCCTGTTCACGTTCTGTTTTCACCTTTGCCTCGAATTGAGTTTTCTCTTTTTCTTTTTCTTCCTTTCTTTTTTTATCTTCAAGCTCCCGCTCTCTTTTTTCCTCCTCTTGCCTCTTTCTCCCCAGAACCTCTTCTTCCTTCTTCCGGGCTTCAAATTCTGCCTGTCGACGTTCCGCCTCGGCTTTACTTTGAGCCTCCAGCGCAGCAGCTTTTTTCTCTGCTTCCCTCGCTTTTAACTCTTTTGAAACAATCTCGTACATATACTTTATTTTTGCATTTTCAGGGACAAGATTATTGGCCTTAGTCAAGTAAGGGAAAGCGCGTTCATAATCACCTTTCGCATAATATTCTGTACTCACCGTGGTTAAAATCTTGAGTAAAAGGTCTTTTGCCTTTTTGAAATTAGTATCAATCTGCAAAGCATCTTCTAAATCATAAATAGCTTCGTCCACTTCTCCCTTGGAATACTTCTCCTCTGCTGTTTCATATAGTTTCTTTGCTTCACTTCGAGCAAAGATAGGACTGACGAAAACTGTGCATACCAGAAAAAATCCACAAAAAAAACCAATTATTGGATAACGCATATTCAATTACTTCTCCTCCTTCTGAGAGAGATAGGCTTCAATAAATGGGTCGATTTCGCCGTTCATTACAGATTCCACATCTCCCACTTCCAAATTCGTCCGATGGTCCTTTACCATTGTATAAGGACAGAAAACATAGGAACGAATCTGGTTACCCCAGGCAATATTGCTTAATCTCTGGTAATGAGCTTCTTTCTTTGCCTTCTTCTTCTCCTGTTCCACTTCGAACAATTTTGCTCGCAATAACTTCATTGCCATAGCCTTATTCTTGTGTTGGGACCGATCACTCTGACACTGAACAACTACACCGGTTGGTATATGAGTAATCCGTACTGCAGAATCGGTCTTGTTAACGTGTTGTCCGCCATGGCCCGAGGCACGATAAGTATCGATGTTCAGGTCGTTTTCCTTAATTTCCACCCTAATCTCATCAGTTATTTCCGGGATTACATCACAGGAAGCAAAGCTGGTATGCCGACGCTTATTTGCATCGAAAGGCGAAATTCTAACCAATCGATGAATGCCAGTTTCCGGCTTCAAAAATCCGTAGGCATATTCGCCTGCTACGATACTGGTAATCCTTTTAATCCCCGCTTCCTCGCCAGCAAGTATATCTGTAATTGTAATAGTGTATTTTTTCTTTTCTGCCCATCTCCTGTACATCCGAAAAAGCATCTCCACCCAGTCACAAGCTTCTGTGCCACCAGCCCCAGAATGTAATGTGAGTATGGCGTTATTTTTATCGTATTCTCCTGCCATTTTGGCTTGCAGGCTTAAAGCTTCTATTCTCGTCTCAATATCCTTAATTCTCTTTTCCAGCTCCCCAACCACTGAGGCCTCAAAATGGCGGTCCGCCCAGCCTCTCTTTTCCTCTTCAATAGCCATCTGCAGGAGCGTTTCTATCTCATCCCTTTCACTGTTTAAATCTTTCCCGGTGTCAACAGACTTTTTAAGAGAATTCAATTCCTGCATTACCTTTTGCGCCTTCTCTCGATCTTTCCAGAAATCTACTCTCTCGGTCTCCCTTTTTAGCTCTTCAATTTTTTCCTTTTTCTCTTCTATCTCAAAGATGCCTCCATAGTCTTTGCATGGAATCCGTAATCAATCTCAACTTGTCCTTTAAGTCTTTTAGCACTTGAACCTCCTCCAGATAATAAAAGAGATGCTCAGGGCTACGCACAGGTAAGCAAAAATATCGCCGTATCTGGTATAAAAAGTCTGGTGAATTTTTCTGGAAACAGAAGAAGTTAAATAGTCCTTCTTGAAAATCTCTGTTCTGTTAATTATTCTACCATATTGATCGATAAATCCCGAAACTCCCGTGTTAGCTACGCGGACGACGCACACCCGATTCTCAACCGCACGAAAGACACTCACAATAAAGTGCTGGAAGGGAGCAGCCGTCTTCAAAAACCAGGCATCGTTAGTAATATTGGCTAAATAATCTGCCCCATCTTTTACGAATTTACGAACCAGGTGAGGAAAGATTCCCTCCCAACAAATGAGGACAGCAAAATTTCCGAAAGGTGTTTTCAATAGCTTTCGTTCCCGTGAGGGAGAAAAATCTCCCAATTCATTTAATACACCAACGAAGAGGGAGAGGATCGGCCGAAAAGGAACTATTTCACCGAAGGGAACAAGGTGAATTTTATCATACTCAGCCAAAATCTCTCCTTTGGGTGAAATCAGAAAGGCTGCATTGTAATAAGCGCCTCCTCGATATTCAGGACTACCAATAATATGGTATGCATTGGTTTGGCCAACCACCTTCTCCACCCATTCCTGAAGTTGTCTCTCGCGTTTCAGGTATCCCGGCAATGCTGTCTCTGGCCAGATAATTAATTGAGGATTCTCCTTCGAAGCCATATCCACTAATTCGCCATAGGTGTCCTTAATTAGACGTTCGTACTTTTTGTCCCATTTCATATATTGGTCTATATTCCCCTGTAGTAAAGCCACCTTGGTCATTGACTTTTCACCTGGGAAATTCTGGCTCCTTCCCAAAGATTCTTTTGAGACAATAATCAAGCCATAGGCTAAACAGGAAACAACCACTAATACACTTAGTGCCAAAGGCAAAACATTTCTTAGAAGTTTCGTCTTAGATAGCACTTTCTCTCCTCTTGCGAACCCGAGCGAAAGTCCTGCTTGCGTCAAGCTCCCGTTCACCATTACAACCAGGAAGGAAACTCCGTAAACTCCGGTAAATTCCGATATCTGTATCATTGGGGTGAAGTTCCATTGCGAATAACCTAGGAGAGCCCAAGGAAATCCAGAAAAAAGGTATGCTCGCAATAGTTCGACTGAAACCCAAAGAGCAGGAGCAAAGAAGAGGCCAAATGTATACTGGGTAACCCTTAACGACATATACCTGCAAATTAGGCAGAAAATACCATAATATACTGCCAGGTAAGAAGAGAGAAGTAGAAGCGAAATAAACGCCAATAACTTCGATTCTCCACTGCTCATTATGGTAGGGGCGATCCAGTAAAGAATCCCCATAAAAGAAGTCAAGCCGGTCAGAAATCCTAAATTAAACGACTCTTTTAAATTCCTACCCCCCAGAGCCAGGAAAAGAGGAACTAAAGCTATCCATGCCAAAAATGATAGATTGAAGTTTGGAAATATGAGCACAAGTAAAATACCCGAAAGAAAAGCTAATGTTAGATTTCTCCATTGCATACTTATTCCATTAATCTTGAGATTTCAAAATACGAAGGACCTATTTAATCGCGTAGTGGCAAAGCGTAAGCTTTGCCATTATAACGCAGAGCTATCGCTCTGCCACTACATCCATTTCTTGTAGCAGCAAAGCGCAAGCTTTGCTTCCATCTTACTATTGGGCGACCAAGGTCGCCCCTACGCGATCGCTATGCAGCTACAGACTATCCCAC
>CAZJWT010000110.1:0-4187 GCA_964550005.1 uncultured Clostridia bacterium
CCGTGGCAATCTCGAGATTCTTCGCTCCGCTCAGAATGACACTTCGTGTCAGATTGCTTCGTCGCGGAGTTTATCCCGCACAATTATTGTGCGGGGCTCCTCGCAAAGACACGTCGTGGGGTTTTTTAAGAGACCTCTTCTAAATTGCCAGCGTCAAGGATTTTGGGATTTTCCTAATTTCAAACTCTCTTGTCTATCGCTCTTTGATATAATTTCAAATATTTCTCAGTGGAGGCAGCCCAAGAAAAATTAGCCTCCATCATATTCTTAATGAGTCTTCGCCAGGCTTCTTTCCGTCTATAAATACTTATCGCTCTTTCGAGCGCACTCATAAGAGCAGAAGCCGAATATTCGCTGAGTAGAAAGCCATTTCCTTTACCTGTCTCTGGCTCAAACTCTTCAATCGTGTCTGCCAGGCCGCCTGTTGGATTAACAATAGGAGCGGTCCCATATGCTAAACTGATCAACTGTCCCAACCCGCAGGGCTCATAGCGAGAAGGCATCAAGAACATGTCACAACCGGCATAGATTCTATGAGCAAGTCCATTGTCAAAGGTAATATGAATTGCTGCTTTTCTGGAATACTTCCTACTTATCCGGGAAAAAAGCCTGTGATACTCTTCCTCACCCCTTCCCAAGAGAATAAAATATAAATCTAAATTCATTATTTCATTAATTGCCTCTGCAATAATATCGAGTCCTTTTTGCCGGGCAAGCCGTGAGACGATCCCCACGAAAGGACAACTCAGGTTAACCGGCAGATTATTCTCCTCTAAGAGGACCCTCTTACATTCCATTTTCTTATTTATCTCCTGGAGGCTATAGTTGACAGCAATAAGGTCATCCTTCGCTGGATTCCACTCACTGTAATCAATTCCATTGAGTATCCCGTAGAGGTCCTGGCTGCGATGCGCCAGAACTCCTTCCAAACCGTATCCAAATTCTGGCGAGGACTGAATCTCCTTGCTGTAGGTTACGCTTACCGTGTTCAACACATCTGCGTAGACTAATCCTCCCTTGAGAAAGCTAACTTGTCCATAATATTCCAATTTTTCAGGAGTAAATTCTTTCCAGTCCAAGCCAGCCAGATTTAGAGTCTCCTTGGGAAATATCCCTTGATACGCAATGTTATGAATAGTCATAACTGTTGCGGTTTTCTGAAAGAAAGGGTCGTCATTATACAATGTCTTCAAGTAGACAGGAATTAAACCAGTCTGCCAATCGTTACAGTGAATCACATCGGGCTTAAACCCTATTGCCTTAATCGTTTCCAGTACCGCTCTTGAAAAAAGAATGAACCTTTCTGCGTTATCCTCGTAGGCGCCTTCTGGAGTGCCGTAAAGTTCATCCCGCTCAAAGTAAGGTTTATAGTCTATAAAATATACAGGTATTTCTCTTTCGAGTTCGCCTTCTAAAATTGAAACTATGGGGACCTCTCCTCCCACAGGAATAGCCAAGCTTTTAGAAAGGTTCTTTAATCCAAACTTTTGATTGTTGATGACTCTGTATTTTGGCATCACAACTCGCACGTCATGACCCTGAACCTTTACGGCTCTGGGCAAGGCGCCGCTCACGTCAGCAAGACCTCCTGTCTTTGCGAAGGGAGCCACTTCTGAGGAAGCAAATAGAATTTTCAGTTTGACACCTCCCAGGAAAATTATGAATTATGATTTATGAATTATGAACCACGAACTAATTACTACGAACTAGACTTCTTATCTTCTTAAACTTCGGCTTCCCTCAAAAATTTAGCAGCCTCTTCAGGAGGAGTCGGATTAATGTAGAATCCCGTGCCCCATTCAAATCCTGCTACTCTTGTCAAAATGGGCATAACCTCGATGTGCCAGTGGTAGTAAGGAAGGTTTGAAGTTGTGAGCGGAGAGTTATGGAGAAGATAATTATATGGAGCATAATTGAGCGCTTTGTTCATTCGAGTTAATATCCCCTTTAGGCAGCATGCCAGGTGGATTACTTCATGTTTCTGGATATCCTCAAAAGCCGAGTCGTGTTTCTTGGGAATAATCCAGGTCTCAAACGGAAAACGGGAAGCAAAAGGAGCAAAAACTATGAAGTCTTCGTTTTCCGTAATTATCCTCGTTACCGACCTTGTCTCCTGTCTAATAATATCGCAAAAGACACACCTTTCCTTATTATCATAATAATGTTGAGCCCCTTCCATCTTTTCTTTCACACTTGTAGGAACTATTGGGAGGGCGATAAGCTGGGAATGAGAATGGGTCAGGGAAGCTCCAGCAGCCTTACCCTGGTTTTTAAAGATTAGAATATATTCGAACCTGGAATCCCTCTTCAGGTCTACAGTTCTATCTCTATAAGCCCAGATTACATCCTCCACATTTTTTCTTTCCAATTCTGGTAGCGTCTTATAATGATCGGGGTTCTCAATAATTATCTCATGCGCACCAATTCCGTTCATTTTATCGTACATTCCTTCACCTGTCCGATTCAAATCTCCTTCCACTTGCAATGCCGGAAATTTGTTCGGAACTACCCTCAACCACCAACCTTTGCTATTAGGTTTAGTTCCAGGCTCCCGATAAGCCATAACCTCGGGAGGAGTCTTATCTTCATTTCCAACACAGAATGGACAGAGTTTCTCATTCGACTTTTCCTGCGGTTCAGCCCCAAAATCAGAAGGTCTCTTTGCTCGTTCAGTGGCAATGATAATCCAGCGACCGAGTATGGGATCTTTTCTCAGTTCAGGCATACAAACCTCCCTGTCAAGATTGTCCCGATGAATCGGGACCAAAGCGGTAGCCGCTCCGATTCATCGGAGCGTTTCCAGGCGCAACCTGAAGGTTGCGGCTACCATATAAGGAAGCAAAGCTTACTCTTTGCTGCTACAGTGAATGTAGGGACGACACGCAGTTTACCCCGATGTATCGGGGTGGTCGCCCTAGGGAGATAGCTGGACAGCGTCTGTTCCGAGGAGCCTTTTCACCTCCTCCAGCAATTCGTCACTAAGTTTCACCTGTATCTTTGAACTTATCTTCATAAGTCTATTACGAGGAGCAGACAGGCTAAAATTCACCTGGCAATTACCCCTGTTTTTTCCAAATAATTCCTTCAATTTCTTTAAAGTATCCTCTTCCAGTCCAGCTGTGGATAGATTCAAAGTCATCTGGCGGATGAGAAGCTCCTTAGCACGACTAAAGGGAATTACTTCTGAAGCCACAATCCTCGGTTTCTCTTCCCGCCAATTAAGTCTTCCTTTGACTATGACCATCTCATCTCTAAGTAAGTATTTTCCTATGCCATTCTCATAAGCCTCGGGGAAAACAATGACTTCCACCATTCCCGTCAAGTCCTCTAACTTAAAGATAGCCATCAATTGCCCCCTCTTTGTTTTCTTCTTGTTGAGAGAACCTATTATTCCCCCTATGCTCACTCGACTTTCAGCCCCTGACTCGTATAGTTTATCTATTGAATGGCTGACATAATTCTTCATCTCTTCGGCAAACCTAGCCAAGGGATGACCTGTAACATAGAAACCCAGTACTTCCTTCTCATATGCCAGTAACTTATTCTCTTGCCATTCCTTTGAGGGAGGCAATTCCTCAAGTCCTCGGACAGTAGAGTCCGCGAGAGCCAAAAAAGAAGTCTGACCGCTCAATCGCTCCTTCTGGGCCCGCGATGCTTTCTCTAAAACGAGGTCCAATCCTTTAAATAACTGAGCTCTTGGCTGACCAAGCGAATCGAAACACCCCGATTTAATCAAGCTCTCAATTGCTCTCCTATTGACCGGTCTCGAGTCAACCCGAACACAGAAATCGTATAGTGATATAAACGCTTCTCCACTTTCTCGGGCACCTACAATAGAGTCTATAGCCCCCTGCCCTACATTCTTAATAGCTAAAAGACCAAAGCGAATACTCCCATTTTCTATCCTAAATTCTGAAAAACTCTTCTCCACACTTGGTGGCAGCACAGTGATGCCCATCTGATGACATTCAGATATATATTCTACGATTTTATCGGTATTATCCATTTCGCTACTTAACAAAACTGTCATATATTCCAGTGGATAGTTTGCTTTGAGCCAAGCGGTCTGGTAAGCGAGAAGTGCATAAGCACTTGCGTGGGACTTATTGAAACCGTATCCACCAAATTTCACCATGGCATCGAATATTCTATTTGATTTTCCTGTAGAAATCCCTTTATTTCCTGCC
>CAZJWT010000111.1:0-4140 GCA_964550005.1 uncultured Clostridia bacterium
GGCCACGGCTCCGCCTCGCAATGACATTTGACCGAGCGACTCCGAAAACTATCCCCACCTTTTACTACCCCCGGGATGAAGGGATAGTTACAGGAGCTTCAATTCCGCGTCGTTGCGAGGGAGCGAAGCGACCGAAGCCCCGATTTATCGGGGCCACGGCTCCGCCTCGCAATGACATTTAACCGAGCGACTCCGAAAACTATCCCTTCATCCCAATTACTCGTCCCGTGAAACGAGCCCTACAGTAGATTCATAAATTCTTTTTCTAACTTCTCCACGAGGTTTGACCACACATACTCTTGAATTCTTCTATAGCCTCTCTCTGCTATACGCTCTTTCAAATCTCTATCTTCAATTAGTCTTTTTACTTTTTTCGCAATCAGAAAAGGGCATCTAAAACGAAAAACGAGGGCGGTTTCTCCATCAATGGCGAAATCTCTCGTCCCGGAAGGAGAGCAGACTACTGGGACCTTGCAGGCCATGGCTTCAGCACAAGGGTTGCTCCATCCGGCTCTCTTCTCGGCACTAACAAAAATATCTGCTTGAGAGTAGAGTTCTGCCATTCTTTCCTGGGATAGAGCGGTGTAGAATGTAACTGGAACTCTGGTCTGGAGGGTCTGGCTCGCGTCGAGCCTGGGATTGCCAACGGGAGTATCAAATAGCAGAAGCCTTAAAGTAGGATATCTCTTGTACAACAACTCAACTGCCTTGATGACTTTCTGTATCCCCTTCCTCTTCTTGTAAATTCTCCCGTAACAGAGAATTTTTATCTGGTGGTTGTCCCTCTTTGTTTCCACAGGACGAAATAATTCCGGATTTATGCCACCAATTCCCTCAATACATTCTCTCCTATACTTTCGCCTTACCATCTCACATATTCTGGTAGAGTTTCCCATAATGAGGAATTTCTTGTTGCCGCATACTTTTCGATTATTTTTGTGCTCAATAAGACAATAGAAAATTTTCTTATCAGCATTGGCCCGTTCTAAGTAATGAAGAACCGAGTAGTCGCTGGATATTGCAATGTCATTCTCTTCTAAAGTCACCTGTTCCACGGGTCTTGTCTCACCGAAGAACTCCAGCCAGGTGGGACGACTTCCATCTGAATGGTAAATTCTGAAGGAGTGGCCTCTTTTTATGAAATTGTTCCCTATCTCAATATACCTTCTAACCCCTCCAAAAATTTCCAGATGTGGAAGTATGGCGGCTATTTTCAACAGATTCACCTCCTCGAGAGTTCCCAGAGTTTCAGATATTTCGTAAACACATAGAAGCTACCCATGACCGAAACGATGAGCCCATAAATCCCATCCAGATAACCTCTCTTGATTAAGTACATCTTGATGAATCTATTGAGCGGTCGAAATAGTAAATCGAAGAATCTCGCTCTCTTACCATCTCTAAACATCTGTTCGGCAGCCAGCGTACTGAACTTATCAATTCTACCTAAGTGATCGGATAAATTTTTATATGAATAGTGGTTTAAATAGGATTTGAGATAACCTTTCCTGCCTTCCAATACTACTGACTCATGTACGGTACGCTCGTTAAACCTTCCTTTCTCTTTCCGAAAGAGCCTTAATTTGTAGTCCGGATACCATCCACAATGTCTGATCCATCTGCCGAGATAGTGATTTCTTCTGGGTACATAGTAACCATTGAAGGATGGGAACTCGGAATTGAGAATTGTGAGGATTTCTTCTTTCAATTTTGGTGTAGCCCTTTCATCAGCGTCTACACTTAATACCCATTCATTGCTTGCTTTTTCTAAAGCCAAATTCTTTTGCTCAGAAAAATTTGTCCATTTGTTTTGAAATACTTTGGGGGTGAATTCCCTGGCAATTTCTACAGTCTTATCAGTACTGAAAGAGTCCACAATTACAATCTCATCCGACCACTTCACACTTTCTAAACAGTCTTTAATGTTTTCTTCTTCATTGTAAGTGATGATAGTTACTGAAAGTTTGCTCATCTATCCGCTTCACCCTAGACGCGGAGCCTTCGCTCCGCTACTCCATCTTGAAGCAGAGCTTCGCTCTGCCGCTACAATTCATGCTGAAGAGTTCCCGAGGAGAATGAAGGAGTTATCCGAAAAGTTTCCAGTATATTCTGTGCCCGTAATGGAAATGAGAACATTTACGAATATATTTTCTGAGATTCGACTCGATCAATCTATCTCCTTTAGAATAAGAGAGAAAGAATCTGAGTTTGTCTGTAGCAGTTACGGGCGCTTTCCACTTTTGGCAAGACCTATTGAAGCGAGCCAGATTCTTGAGCCTCTCTCTCAGAGTGACGTTCTTCTTAATCTTTGAGCGATCGAAGTCAAGCAGATAAACTCGGATTTTTTCTCCAATATTCTGGATCAATACATTCTTAACATTTAAATCTGCATGGTATATTCCTGAGCTGTGCATTTTCTTAATGGCTTCTGCTAAGGAATTAATTATTTCTCTCTTCAAGGCTATTTTTTCCTTGATCGGTTTCTCATTTAGCCTGTCCAGGTATTCTAATAAATTGACACTATCAGGAACCTCTTTATAAGCTATCTCTCCCTTGTAGAGTGGACCGAAAATCCTTGAGACTCTTGCCGCAAGCGCTTCGGGAACCCGGACGCCTTTTTGGGACGCTGCTTCAAGGATAGCCAGTTCCCGAAATGGTCTTAAATTTCCAAAGAAGATGTCCCTGGTAATTTTACGAAATAATCCCCCGTGTTCATAATGCTTTATAAGCATCTTCTCCTTAGAACCTTTAATTGGAACGCAGGGAATTAGGTTCCTGCCCTTGAGTAAACTAAATTCTGGGGACGCTTCCCCTTCCCTTATCTTTCGCTTGAAGACTTTTTCTTGACCTAGTATTTGGTCTTTATACTTATCTCTTACCAAAAAGGTAGTTTTGCCTCTTACTACTTTCTCAAATTGTGGCAGAATTCTCTTGTTCAACTTCTTTTCTAACTTCTCCTATCGCCGAGTGCCCACAATCCAACTTCTCAATTTTCTCAAGCTGGGCTCGAACCGCTTTAAGGACATCTTCCACGCTGATCGATTTCATGCAGGTTAGTTCTTTGCAAATTCTCCTCGAACAGGGACTGCAGGGCAGATCTTTCTTTATTACCACACGGTCCCTCCCCCAGGGACGACTACGCTGAGGATCCGCAGGACCAAATAGAACAATCACCGGAGCACCACTGGCAACAGCCACATGCATAGGACCTGTGTCATTGCCAACGAATAACTTGCACCTCCGGCAAAGCGCAGCCAGTTCTTTGATACCTGTCTTTGCTATTATGGCTTTTTCTCTCATTAAACTTACTACTCTTCCCACAATTTCATCTTCTCCCAGCCCCTGAAAAATGACAACTTTTGCTTTGAATTCTCTAATCAGTATATCGGATAGTTCTGCATATCTTGGCTCTGGCCACCTCTTCGATTGCTTAAATGCTCCGGGATTGATACCTATCAGTAATTCCCCAAGTTTAACTCCTCTCTCTTCTAAAAACATTTCGGCCCAAACTTCAGCTTCTGGGCTGGGAGGTAAATAGGGCTCCCTTCTTCCGGGTACCCCTCCCAAGGAAAGGACGATGTTCAGGAACATATCTATGTTGTGAACAGGAGTCCTGGGAAACTCTATTTTTCTGGTTAGAAGTAGATTCCTCAATGAATAACTATAGCCGATTCGCTCGGGAATTCCACTCAAATAGACAAAAAGAGCAGCCCGATAGGAACGTGGCTGCATAATTATGCCGATGTCGAAATTTCTATTCTTTAAGGACTGAATAAACCTAATTTTTCCCTTCAAAGTCCTCTCTTTGCCTCTCTCATCATAAATAATGATTTCATCTACATCAGGGTTGCCATCAAACACTTCACTTACCCAGGGACTGATTAGAAGGCTTATATGAGAGGCGGGGAATCCTTTTCTTAAAGCGGATAAGGCCGGGGTCATAAATAGTGAATCTCCAATCCAATTGACACCCTTAACTAAAATCTTGTCCATTTCTCCAATCTCTTTCCTATGTTTAACCTGAAATTTTTCTCTGTCATTATTGACATTTAAAAGATAGTTTGTGAAGAGCTATTGGAATTTTAGCTAAAAAACGAGGATGACTATTTTTCTCTCAAGCAAAAATTTGTTCGACTCCGA
>CAZJWT010000112.1:0-4127 GCA_964550005.1 uncultured Clostridia bacterium
CTTATGGCGAAACATACGGGTCAACCTCTCGAGAAAATAGAGAAGGACACAGACCGCGATTTCTTTATGACGGCCGAAGAGGCAAAAGTTTATGGCCTGGTTGATGAAGTAATTGAAAAGAGAAAATGAAAGGCTCATAGCGGAGGATTGATTGAAGGAAGTATAATCGATCCCGAGATTATGAATAATCAGTACAAAAAGGGAGGCTGAATTGACTATATTAGAAAGGCCCAAAAAATCGATTGTGATACCTGATGTGTTACCCCTTCTGCCAGTAAGAGACGTGGTAATATTCCCTTATATGGTTCTTCCCTTAGCGGTAGGACGGCCTAAATCAATCAGGGCTTTGGAAGAAGCAATGGCACGAGACCGCTTAATTTTCCTTGTGACTCAGAAGAAGATTCAAACCGAAGACCCGGGGAGGGACGACATCCATTCGGTAGGCGTAGTAGGAGAAATTCTCCAGCTTTTAAAGATGCCAGATGGGACCATTAAGATTCTCGTCGAGGGTTTAGAAAGGGGAAAAATTGTAGACTTTATTCCTCAGGGGGAACTTGTTCAGGTGAGGATTGAGAGGCCTTTGGAAACATATGTTCCGAACCAAGAGCTTGAGGCTTTGATGCGCAGTGCGATAACCTTGTTTGAACGATATGTGAAATTGAATCGTCGTATTCCAATAGAAACTATAATGTCAGTTTCAAACATTGAAGATCCCAGCCGTTTAGCTGATGTTATTGCATCTCATATATCGATCAAAATACTTCAGGAGCAGCTTATTCTGGAAACATTAGACCTCAAAAAGAGGCTTATAGAGTTGTCCAAAATTTTGACCGCTGAGAATGATATTCTCTCTATCGAGAAGAAGATTCAGTTTCGGGTGCGTGACCAGATCGAAAAGACACAGAAAGAATACTATCTACATGAGCAGATGAAGGCAATTAAAAAAGAATTGAAAGAGACAGATGAATATGAAAAAGAAGTAGATGAACTGAGAGAAAAAATCAAAAAATCCAAGGCACCTCCAGAGGTAGCAAAACAGGCAGAGAAAGAGATTTCTCGTTTGGAGAAAATGATGGCTTTCTCTCCAGAGGCCACGGTAATTAGGACCTATCTGGACTGGATAATCAGGGTGCCTTGGGCTATAAGGACCAAAGACAATCTAGATATTAAAAGAGCTGAGAGGATTTTGAACGAAGACCACTATGGTTTGGATAAAGCCAAGGAGAGGATAGTGGAATATTTGGCTGTCTGCAAGTTAACAAAAAAGTTAAAGGGACCGATTATCTGTTTTGTGGGTCCACCGGGTACGGGCAAGACATCATTAGGTCGTTCGATTGCCCGTGCTTTGGGTCGCAAGTTCCTGCGTATGTCGCTGGGAGGAATACGCGATGAGGCTGAAATTCGTGGTCACCGGAGGACATATATTGGTGCTCTGCCAGGAAGGATAATTCAGTCCCTGGCTCGAGTAAAATCGAGAAACCCCGTATTTCTGCTCGATGAAGTGGATAAGATGGGTCAGGATTTCAGAGGCGACCCAGCGGCAGCTCTTTTAGAAGTTCTAGATCCTGAACAGAATAACACTTTTTCCGATCACTACTTAGAGGTGGAATTCGATTTATCTGATGTGATGTTTATTACCACTGCCAACACTCTCTATACGGTTCCACCTTCTTTAGCCGATCGAATGGAAGTCATTAGGTTTCCCGGATATACAAAAGACGAGAAGATTAAGATTGCCCAACAATTTCTCGTGCCAAAACAGACCAAGGAGAATGGGTTAAGTGCGGACAAATTAGTTATATCCGAGCAAGCCTTAAATTTAATAATCCGCGATTATACTCTCGAAGCGGGAGTAAGAAACTTGGAGAGGGAGATAGCAAATATCTGCCGGAAGGTGGCGAAAGAATTAGCTTCAGCGAAAGATAGAAAAGTTGTAAGAATCACTGCGAGAAACCTTCACCGTTATTTGGGCATCCCCAGGTATCACAGGGAGAAGCCGGGCGAGAACGAAGTGGGCGTAGCCACTGGACTTGCCTGGACAGAATTGGGTGGAGATACTATTTCTATTGAAGTTTCAATTATGAACGGCAAAGGTAGTCTCACTCTTACCGGGAAACTGGGGGAGGTTATGAAGGAATCTGCCCAGGCGGCACTTTCTTATGTGAGGTCTAATTCTAAAAGGTTAGGTTTGCCTGATGATTTTTATAAGGATAAGGAGGTTCACATTCACGTGCCAGAGGGCGCGATTCCCAAAGACGGTCCGTCGGCAGGGATTACTATGGCAGTTGCTTTAGTTTCAGCATTAACCAATAGACCAGTTAAGAAAGATGTGGCTATGACTGGAGAGATAACTCTGAGGGGGCGGATTTTATCCATAGGAGGATTTAAAGAGAAAGTGCTAGCGGCTCATAGGGCGGGAATAAAGACAGTTATCTTTCCGCTGGAAAATGAGAAAAACCTGGAAGAGATTCCAAAAGAGATCAAGAGTAAATTGAAATTCGTAACAGTTAAGAGCATAGATGAAGTATTGAGAATGGCTTTATTTCCAGGGGAAAAGAGAAAAGCAAGGATAGCCAGAAGAAAAAAATTAGGCCATTTACCATTAGAGCAAAGGTTACCCGGACTGCAGGCAAAATAAAAAACAAAACAGGAAAACAGAAGAGAGAACTAAGAACGAGAACTAAGGTAAAGGCAAAAGTATCCGTTTTTGTGTAAGCTTAGTTCATATTCTTAGTTCTTAATTTTTATTTAGGGAGAAGAAAAATGAAAAGGTATCTTTTAACTCCAGGTCCCACTCCGGTTCCCGAAAGAGTACTTTTAGCCGCAGCTCAGCCAGTTATTCACCACAGAACACCCGAGGCCGGTCAGGTTCTTTCTGAAGTAGTAGAAGGTCTTAAATATGTTTTTCAAACAAAAAACGACATTTTCATTTTTGCGGCTTCAGGAACCGGCGCAATGGAGGCCTGTGTGGTCAACCTTCTCTCTCCACAGGACAAAGTTTTAGTTGTTAACGCTGGGGCGTTTGGCAGAAGATGGGTAAATATTATTGAGTCATTTGGGATTAAGCCCGAAGTTATTGAATATCCCTGGGGTAGAGCAACCAAACCCCGTGATGTGGAGAAGAAACTAAAAGATATACCAGGAATTAAAGCTGTATTTACGCAACTTACGGAAACCTCAACCGGTGTGGTCCACGATATCGAGACAATAGGCAGGATAGTGGCAGGAACGGAGGCTATCTTGGTGGTCGATGCGGTGAGTGGGCTGGGGGGCCAGGAAATGAAGACGGATGAGTGGAATGTAGATGTTGTGGCTGGCGGCTCTCAGAAAGGGCTGATGCTCCCTCCAGGATTAGCCTTTGTCAGTATTAGCCAGAAGGCCTGGAAACTTGTAGAAAATTCAAAATTACCCAAATATTACTGGGACTTCAAGGCGTATAAGAAGTTTTTCGACGAGAAAAGAGAGACGCCCTATACTTCTGCAGTAAGTTTATTGTTCGGATTACAGGAATCATTGAGGATGATAAAAGAAGAAGGGATGGAGAAAATCTTACGGCGCCATGCAATCTTGGCTTCTGCTACAAGAGCGGGAGTGGAGGCAATGGGTTTAGAGCTCTTCGCAGAGACTCCCTGCAACGTAGTTACAGCGGTGAAAGTGCCGGAAGGAATTGATGGGTTGCGACTGGTTAAAATGATGCGCGAGGAGTATGGAGTTGGAATTGAGGGTGGTCAAAGAGAATATAGAGGCAAGATTTTCCGCATCGCACATCTGGGCTATATGGATAGGTTCGACGTAATCATCGGGCTTTCAGCTCTGGAAATAGCATTAAGTAAATTAGGATATAAAATTGAACTAGGAAAAGGGATAGGTGCGGCAGAGAGAGAATTCTTGAAACACAGTTAAGATTCCGTAAGGGTTCAATTTACTTGTACTGAGCCTGTCGAATGTATCGGACCCATGATTGGGAGGAGTAGCGGAGCGATAGCTCCGCGCTATAATCGCGAAGCTTTGCTTCGCTACTCCAGTTGTGGGATGTAGCGGCAGAGCGAAGCTCTGCTACATAATCGTGTCATTGCGAGCGACTGAAAGGAGCGTGGTCCCGATAAATCGGGACTTCGGTCGCGGAG
>CAZJWT010000113.1:0-4124 GCA_964550005.1 uncultured Clostridia bacterium
AGAGAAGAATTGCCGCACTAAGCGTCGTCTTCCCGTGATCAACATGTCCAATTGTGCCCACATTTAAGTGTGGCTTTGTTCGCACAAATTTCGCTTTTGCCATTTTTTACCTCCCTTTAGTTATTTTTAAATTCCTTCAATGATTTTTCTCGTTATCTCCTCAGGAACCTCCTCATAATGGGAGGGTTCCATACTGTAGGTTCCCCGACCTTGTGTTATGGACCGTAAACTGGTAGCATATCCAAACATCTCTGCCAGGGGCACAAAACTATCTACTATCCCCATTTGACCTCGTCTATCTATCTTTGTTATTCTTGTCCGGCGAATGCTCAGGTCGTGAAGCACATCTCCTAAATAGTTCTCAGGCACTACAACCTCCAACTTCATTACAGGCTCTAATAGAATAGGGGAAGCATTCTTCATTCCTTCATGTAGAGCTATGGCAGAAGCATTCTTAAATGCCAGGTCAGAGGAATCCACTTCATGGAAACTACCATTCACTAATGTCACTTCCAGGTCAACTACTGGATATCCAGCCAGCACGCCAGCTTCCATTGCTTCACGAACTCCCTTCTCAACAGAAGGAATGTATGTTTTGGGGATTCTCCCTTCTTTTACCTTGTCAATAAACTGAAATCCAAAGCCTCTTTCCCGGGGCACCACCTCTAAGAGAACATGCCCATACTGCCCATGACCGCCTGACTGTTTGATATATTTCCCTTCCTGTCTAAAAGGCTGAGCAATAGTCTCTTTGTAGGCTACCTGTGGTTTACCCACATTTGCTTCAACTTTAAACTCCCTCAGCATCCGATTGACAAGAACCTCCAGATGGAGTTCTCCCATCCCTGAGATTATGGTCTGGCCCGTCTCGGGATTGACCTTCACTTTGAAAGTGGGATCTTCATTTGTCAAGGTATTTAAAGTTGCAATCAACTTCTGCTCATCACTTTTAGTTTTCGGCTCGATAGCCAGGAAAACCACTGGTTCAGGAAAATGTATGGCCTCCAAAATTATCGGACGATGCTGAAGGCAGAGGGTATCTCCAGTCATAGTATTCTTAAGCCCCACTACTGCAGCAATATCACCAGCATATACCATCCCGATATCTTCTCTGTGATTAGCATGCATTCGCAGAATACGAGTTATTCTCTCCCTTATATTTTTAGCAGGATTATATAGATAAGACCCTTGCCTTAATGTCCCCGAATAGACACGAAGAAAAGTCAATTTTCCCACATAGGGATCAGCCATTATTTTAAACGCTAAAGCGCAGAAGTCCTCTCCATCGCTGGGTTCTCTGGTTTCCTCTTTTAGGGTCCGAGGATTAACCCCTGATATGGCCGGCAAATCTTTTGGGGAAGGCAAATAATCTACCACCCCATCTAAGAGCATCTGAATTCCCTTATTCTTCAGTGCCGAGCCGCAGAAAACAGGAACTACCTTAACTGCAAGCGTTGCCTTGCGAAGAGCTGTAATTATTTCGTCATTCCCTATCTCTTTACGGTGGACGTATTTCTCCAATAAGCTCTCATCCACTTCGGAGAGAGCTTCCAAGAGCTCTTCCCGATACTTTCCTGCCGAGGAAAGAAATTCCTCGGGAATATCTATCTCCTCATAAGTTACTCCCAAATCCTCTCCCTTGTAGAGTCGAGCCTTCATCTTGATCAAGTCGATGCTTCCCCTAAAATCCTCCTCTTTACCGAGAGGTATTTGCACTGGATAAGCTTTTGTCCCTAACCTCTCCCTCATCCTCTCTACTACCCAGAAAAAGTCACTCGCCACGCGGTCCATCTTATTGACAAAAGTTATGCGGGGAACGCCGTAGCTATCTGCCTGTCGCCAAACTGTCTCTGACTGGGGCTCAACTCCCTCCACCCCGCAGAAAATCACTATGCATCCATCCAGTACTCTCAAAGACCTCTCCACTTCTGCGGTGAAATCGACATGTCCAGGAGTATCAATAATATTTATCCGGCAATCCTGCCAGTGACAGGTAGTCGCTGCCGAAGTAATTGTAATACCCCTCTCCTGCTCCTGCTCCATCCAGTCCATTGTTGCTGTACCCTCATGCACTTCGCCCATCTTATAAATCTTACCAGTATAGTATAGAATCCTCTCAGTAGTTGTAGTTTTGCCAGCATCAATATGGGCAACAATTCCAATATTCCTCACTTTTTCTAACGGAAAATCTCTTTGCATAATTCAACAGTTCATAGTTGTTAGTTCGTAGTTCATAGTAGATATCGACTGAATTTCCATACTACGAACTATGAACTACTAACTACGAACTAACTTTACCAGCGATAGTGAGCAAAAGCACGATTGGCCTCAGCCATTTTGTGAAGGTCTTCTCTCTTTTTTACCGCCAGGCCTTCACTATTTGCAGCCGCAACTATCTCATCAGCCAGTTTTTCGGACATGGGCTTGCCCTTTCGTAGTCTGGCAAACTGGATTATCCAACACATTGCTAAGTCGACCGCCCGTTCCTGTCTTACCTCAACCGGAACCTGATATGTGGCTCCACCAACCCTTCTTGCTTTTACTTCCAAAACAGGCTTCACATTACTTACAGCTTTATTGAATGCGTCCATGGGGGAAAGGTTAAGTTTCTTTCCCGCAGTCTCCAGAGCCTGGTAAACAATTTGTTCAGATACTGCCTTCTTCCCACTTAACATTACCTTATTTATAAATCTAGCCATAATCGAACTATTGTAGATGTGATCTGGCTCTACTTTTCTTCTTCTTACTGTTCCTTTTCTTGGCAAGGGCTGAACCTCCTACTTCCATTAAAACATTTCAAATTTCAAATTTCAAATTTCAAATTACCCATTTTCCCCGGGCGAGCCCAGATTTATCGGGGGCTCTTTGTTCCTTTCTTAAGCCGGCTGTGCTGCGGTCTTTACTCTCTTTGTACCGTATCGAGAGCGCCCCTTTTTCCTGTCGGTTACCCCGGCAGTATCTAAGGTGCCTCGTACTACATGGTAACGCACCCCTGGCAAATCCTTCACTCTTCCCCCTCGAATCAAAACTATGGAATGCTCTTGCAGGTTATGTCCTATCCCGGGTATATAAGCTGTCACTTCCATGCCGTTACTCAGTTTCACCCGAGCTACTTTTCGGAGCGCTGAATTGGGCTTCTTTGGTGTCGTAGTATAAACGCGAATACAGACCCCTCTCTTTTGAGAACACCCGCCTAAGGCGGGTGTTTTTGCTTTTTTCTTAATCTTTATTCTACCTTTTCTTATTAGCTGATTGATTGTAGGCATCTTTAGTTCCGCGCTTCGCCCTCCTTTACCTAAAGACTTCAGACATTATTGAGTTCTATCAACGATGCTTTCACAGGTCTCTGAAAAAGTCCAAAATTGTTCATCTTATGTAGGGGCTCAATTTATTGAGTCCGACGAATAACGGGTTCCGATTTATCGGAACCCCTACAAAAGAAAATGATGCTTTTTCAGAGACCTCTTTCAGCGTCAGCTTTCCAAGATCTTCTGATAATTGGACATTCCTGTCCCAGCAGGAATTAACCTTCCGATTATGACATTCTCCTTCAATCCTTGCAAATCATCACTCTCGCCAGAGAGACTGGCGTTTGTCAAAACCCGCGTTGTCTCTTGAAAACTGGCAGCAGAGATAAAGCTATCACTGGAGAGAGCGGCCTTAGTTATACCTAAAAGAACTGGACGGTACTGAATGGGCTTCCCACGCTTAGCCCTAATCTTCTTATTTTCTTCTATAACTTTAGCTTTCTTAACTGTCTCTCCCACAAGAAAGTCGCTATCCCCGCTATCTTCGATACGAACATTGGACAGCATCTGGCGTACAATAACTTCAATGTGTTTATCGTTAATTCTCACTCCCTGTAACCGATACACTTCTTGTATCTCATTAACTAAATATTCCTGTACCTCTTTATCCCCTTTTACCCTGAGGATGTCACGGGGGTTGACTGGTCCGTCGGTCAAAGGAGCTGCCTCCGCTACTCTGTCTCCTTCGTAAACAACCAGATGGCGGTCTGGTGGTATCGGATATTCCTTACTCTCCCCCACATCAGGGATAATGGTCACTTTAAATGCTCCCTTCTTAGTAGTCCCAAGTTTTACTACGCCACTAATTTCAGAGAT
>CAZJWT010000114.1:0-1224 GCA_964550005.1 uncultured Clostridia bacterium
ACTGGGATGTTCTTGTGGTGAATACTGAAAGCAGGTTCGATGAGCCTCAAACAGCCTATGAGAAGGTTAAATGTGTCTTGAAATTCTTCAGAAAATTAGAGATAAAACAGATTTATAAAAAGATTGATTCTACCTTGAGGGGAAATATCGGTTCGGAGATCGACGCACTTTTCGATGAGTTGAAGATAAAAGAGCTTCCTTTTTGTGTTGCCTTTCCCAGGACAGGAAGGACTACAATAGATGGTTACCATTATGTCTGGGGAGAGTTGGTTACCAGAACAGAGTTTGCTCGGGATCCCAGAAATCCAGTGAACGAAGCTCATATACCCACTTTATTAGAAGGGGTGTCGAAACACTATGATAGAATTAAAATATACAATGCAAGAACTCAAAGAGATTTGAAAAATATCGCCAGAGAAATCCAGGATTACACGACTGTATGTGGAGCGAGCGGCCTGGCTGGAGAGTTGGTCAAATTCTGGGGGAAATCGGAATTGAGCCGGGGTGTTAAATCTAAGACCGTAACTGGTGGTTCAAAGCCTGTTTTGATTATTTCCGGAAGCGCCAAGTCGGTTACCTACGAACAGATTGAAGAGTTGAAGAAGGAAAAGGAGAAGAGTCTACTGGCTGTCCCTATAGACTTCGAGCGAAATCGAGTGGGAATACCGGATGTGAAAGATGCTAAACACATATTGATTTATGCCCAAAAGAGTAGCCAGAAACTCGATCCAGACAAGATTGTTAGAACGCTTGTCCAGTTGACAACAGGACTCTGCAAAGGGGGGCTGTTTCGTAATCTGATTCTTATCGGCGGAGACACGGCTTTCAGTATCTGTCGAGCATTAAAAATAGATACTTTTCGAATTATTTCTTCTGTAGCACCCGGGGTTGCCTTCTGCCGGACTTTAGATGGAAAGTATGACTTCATTCTGAAGCCAGGGGGACTCGGGGACAAGGGAGCATTGATTAAGTGCCTGCAATTTTTTGAAGGCCGCAAGATTTCATAGATTATGCACAAATTGAATTTGTGCCTACAATAAGAATTAATGAGAAGATTTGTAGGCACGGTTTCAACCGTGCAGAAATTGTGCATCCCGATTTTCAATCGGGAAATTTGTGCCTACAATTAATAGAGTTCATCTCATAACTTTCCTGATATGTATTCCCCTCTAAGAATTGCCCCTTTTGTACTTTACAACTTAAAATAATATTTAGTATAATAAA
>CAZJWT010000114.1:1324-4059 GCA_964550005.1 uncultured Clostridia bacterium
TAAAGAGAATGAGAAAATTTTCAAGACTACTTCTAATATGCCTCTTATTGACTCTTCCTCTTCTACTTTTGGGCTGTGCCGGGGTGCCGCCGATAGAAAGAGTGGAGAAAGTTCCACCGAAGCCAGCAGAAGCTCCCAAGCAGCCCCTCTACCTTGCTCTTATGTGGGATGGGGAGACGCCACTTGCAGGGGAAGCTAATTCCGAACCGATAACGAATCTTTTAGCTTTGTTAGAACGCTATCCCCAGATACATATGACTTTCAATTTATCTCCTGAAATGATTGAATATATGAATTCCGGAGCTTTAGATACTTGCAGAAGGCTTCAAGAATTAGGTCGGGTTGTGGTGGCAATGGTGCCTCCCAGTCGTCCTATTCTTCCACTTCTTTATGATACGGATTTAGCCAGTGTATCGATGCCATTAGCTCCATTACCTACCAAGAAATACGGATATCCCGAAGATGTTAGAGCCAGAATAATGAGAGGGGTAAGCTCTTATCGGAACTATTTTGGTAAGTTTCCCAGAGGGATCTGGCCTCCCGCAGGTGCGGTAGCTCAGGAAGTATTAGAGGTCGTTAGCGATTGTCGATTGGAATGGATGGCTTCTGGTGAGGAAGTACTGGAAAATTCATTGAATAGTAGATTGGCCAGGGACGAGCAGGGCCGACTCCTGAATCCCGAGCTCTTATATCGACCTTACCTCGTGTCTGGAGAAAAGAGAGCGCTGACAATGATTTTTCGCGACAGAATGATGAGCGATAGAATTAATCTTGTCTATCCATTGATGAGTGGAGATGAAGCGGTTAGGGATTTTATGGAGCGCCTTCAGTTCATTCAAAAGGAATGGAAAGGGAAAACCCCTCCCCTTGTGGTCATAATTATGAATAATGAAAAAAGCCTATACTTCTTAAGTCAGCTTTTCAATCGACTTGGGGATATTGCCTCTATCAGAACTGTTACCCCCGAAGAGTATCTGGAAGATTATCCTCCACTAGCGAAGATAAAAAAGCTATGGCCAGGTTCTCTGGTCAATGCAAGTTTTGATAGCTGGATCGGCGAGGAAGAAGAAAATATTGCCTGGGAACTTTTAACTGAGGCCAGATTAGATTTGGAAAAGTATAAAAATAGTGGCAGAGCGAAAATTGAGGAACTGGATCAAGCATTTACAACAATTTTAAAAGCCTCGGATAGTAAATGGTTTTGGTGGTACGGTCAGGACCATAATTCCGGTGAGGATGAGATTTTTGACCAGGAATACAGGAGCTTATTGATTAAGGTCTATCAGACTATTGGTAGCGAGCCGCCCGCCAGACTATTTCAGCCAATTGTTGCTCAGAAAGAGTTGCTCCCTGAGAGGGAAATTGTAGACTTATTCACTCCCCAGATTGACGGTATAGTTGATGAAAGAGAATGGGACAATGCTGGCTACTATGTGGCTGAAAGACGGAAGATATTTAATAAGATCTATTATGGATACGATAGATTCAATCTCTATCTCAGGGTGGATTCGAAAGACTTGCTTGCTGAAAGAAAGGGAACGGAATTCTTCATTGGATTCTATATAGGGACGCCCGGAGCGGGAAAGTATAATCTGCTTACTCGCTATGGAGAGCCTGGTGTAGCAGGAACATCGGGATTTGGGCTATCTAACGAAGTAGGAATATGGTTTGATCAATTTAGCCTGGGTTCTGAGGTTGGGGGAGGAAAGGCAGTTCTTTCAAGTGCCACAGGAGAAAATACCTGGCAACCTATCACAGATCTCTATTCTATGGCAGTGGGAGCCTATTCATTAGAAATTGCGATACCCTTTAAATACCTTAACGTTTCAGATGGAGAACCATTGAGAATAATTACTGTTGCGGCAGAGGAAGGTGTGGAATTAGAGATTATGCCGCCTTTCGGACCTATCACTATAATTGTTCCCGAGTTGTTTCAGAAGAGGGCCGGTATTTTGAGAATTATCGACCCTGTTGGTGATGATTATGGACCGGGCACCTATACCTATCCTGCCGATCCAGTTTTTAAGCCCGGCTCATTCGATATTCGTGAGTTTTCGGTAAGTGAAGGACCAGAATATGTGATTTTTGAAGTTAAATTGGGCGTAGTTGAAAATCCCGGGAACTCTCCTTCTGGACTAAGTTTACAGATTATCGATGTTTATATTGACCTAAATAATAAGATAGGAGCTGGCTCTATGCAACTTCTGCCCGGAAGGAACGCCTACACCAGGGCTGAAGATGCCTGGGAATACGCAATCTCTGTGGATGGCTGGCAAAAGACAATCTATAAGATAGATTCAGCGGGCAAGCCGGTCAAGCTGGCAGACCTGGAAGTGAACGTCAATTCTACCACGGGAGAAATTACCATTTATGTTCGCCGAAGTCTAGTCCGTGGCGATCCTCGAAATTGGGGATATTTGCCGATGGTCTTAGCTTACGATGGAGAGGCTCCAGCCCGGAATTGGAAGGTGAGAGAGGTTAAGCAAGAAAATGATGAATTCTACTTTGGTGGGGCCTACATGTCCCTGGAGAATAGCGCAGGTAGTAACCCAAATATTATCGACGTCGTTCTTCCTCGAGGAGAAAATCAGAAAAATATACTTGGCGTTTACAGGCGAGGTAAGGCAGTGGAAATCCCGGCAATAAGATTGAGGTAGTGTAGGGCTTTATGCCCGTAATTAGGATGAAGGGATAGTTTTCGGAGTCGCTCGGAGAGGGATTTGAAAATAGTTTGC
>CAZJWT010000115.1:0-3994 GCA_964550005.1 uncultured Clostridia bacterium
GCATGAAAGCAATAGAACAGGCCATAAACCACATGAAAAAGAAGAAGAATCCTTTGTTCAATCAGGCACATCCGTCCTTCGAAGAGTTACAAGCAGATTAAAGACAGGAGATTTAAGTAAATATATTATTAGTCGAAAGAACTATGAGAGCAGTTTATTGACTGGAGGGAATAAGTTATCAAGAAAGGCATTGTTAAAAAATTATACCGGCATGTCGCTGAACCAATCAGGATACTCCGAACTAGAAGGAATAATCAAATATCTTTATGAATTAGGCATAGACCAGCTGGCGAGTCAGTTAGACGGGTGTAAATTCCCATGGATGATGACAAATAATATGGCTAATCATATAGTTTCACATCTCGGAGCATATGGTTATAAGACCTTTAAGGTTGCTTCGTATGTTTTTGAGAGTGATTGGTGGAAGGTCAATTCACCAAATAGATGGGATGAATACGACGCGCATGTAGCTGTGGTTACGGAAATAGGAGGTATGCAGTTGTTTATTGATATTACGTTCCCATCATCAGAAATAGAAAAACTTTCAGACTTTTATCCGTGTATGGTTATGATGCCTGCCCAAATGTTTGTTGAAGACAAAGATTTATCTCAAATTTATCCGATTAAACAGTCTGATTTAGAGGCGGAAAAAGGAATTGAGGTCGGTGGACAGCGGACATTATTAAACAGAAAATGCTTGGTCCTGGATTTAGATAATGTCTGGTGGCAGGGGATTCTGATGGAAGATGGGCTATCAGGCATTAAAGTGGAAAATCAGGCAGCGAATTTACAAAAATTTGTAGCTGATTGGAACAATCAAGGAGTTATCTTGGCTGTGTCCAGTAGAAATAATGAAGAAGAGGCATTGGAGGCCATAGAGGAGTGTGGACGATGGGCAGCACTGGATAGATTTTCTGTATTTAAGATTAATTATGGAGAAAAGAATGAAAATATCCAGCAAATCGCTAAAGAGTTAAATATCGGTCTGGATAGTATTGTATTCCTCGATGATGATCCTTTTGAACGGCATCAAGTAAGGACACATCTGCCACAGGTTTTTGTTCCGGATTATCCGCCGTCTTTACGGGAAAGTTTTATATTCTTAGTGAAATTAGAAAAGGTCTTTGGACAGGGTGCCGCGACCAAAGAGGATACGAAAAGGGCAGGATTCTATACAATTGAGAAGAAAGTCCAAGAGAGATTAAGCAGCGGAGATTCCTTGTCCGAATTAGGTATGACCCTCAATGCGACTATCAATGAGCTGGCAGACGCTGAGCGGATAGCCCAGTTAACACAGAGGACAAATCAATTTAATTTAACAGGTCGTCGCTATAAGGTGGAAGACATAAGGGCTTTATATCCTTTTTATGTAAAAGAGAATAGAGCCAGGTTGTACGGATTTTCATTATCCTATGGAGAGCAATGGGCAGGCATGGTCGGGACTGTTATTGCACGTGAAAAGACAAGGAGTATTTGGGAGATTGATGTCTTTTGTCTAAGTTGCCGGGCATTAAATAGAGGTGTGGAAACAGCCATATTGAGTTATGTCTTGTCTGACTTAAGGCATGTTACAGAGGAGGTAATCTTAATTTATATCCCATCAGATAAGAACGCAAAGTATAGTCAATTTTATCCAGATGCATTAAAGCGGAATATATGCAAATATTCGGAAAGTGAAGATCGAATTAGTTGGATCGTTAATTTAGACTTAGAAAGAGAAATTCCTCAAAGGCCCGGTTATATTCAAATCAACAGTCCGGCGTTGGTATCAGATCGTAATGGTTTAGAAGAAATCAGAGAGGCAACTATGAGTGTTTCCATAGGAAAGACTTCCGTTCATCAGGAATCGCCACTTTGGGAGGTAAATTATTTTCTGCATGCGAATGAAATTCGTATAGATACGGTTTTAAATAAGGAAATGGGTATGCCTTGGGAATTTGCATTAATTAGAAGAATTGAAGATGTTATGGGGGTACGGGTTGTTGACTATGTAAGATGGATTGATATTATGTTTCCTTGTTTAACAATAGACCCGGAAGGAGATACAAGTGTGGTTGGGCATGTGAGGGCTCGTATCGCACCCACTGACCGGGAAGAAAAGGAAGTTAATAGTGATAGGGAAGAAAAGAAAAAGAAAAAACAAACTCAGTCAAATAAATATTCTTGGACAAATCTTCTTCCAGATAGTTTGAGAATGAAGGCCTTTAAGAGGTCTAACAATACAATCGATTATTATGTTCGTCGAGAACTTGAAGAGATAAGGCCGGGCTCATTTATGGCATTGGTCTATGAAGTTGTAAGAAAGACAGGTGTGTCTTTAGAACCGGACACCCATATCAATAGGGAAGGCATAGAATTGCTTGTTGCGCACAAACTGATTGCGGCAAAAGAGCGGACTTGTGAGGACGGTGTTGAAGTTCCAGATTTTGATTGGCATTCTTTACACATAGGCAGGTGTGATACGCCTTGTTTTAGCGATCGTGATATTCTCGCTTTGAAGAAACAAACAGATAGTATTATTGCGACTTTTATGCAGGGGTTAGTACTAACTCAGGCTCTACAGAAGCCAGGGTTTTCTGACCCCGCCAAGCCCCGCCCTGGCTTTACTGAGCAAGACGTAGTCAAGGAAGCTACCCAGATTATTCAATCTGGCCAAATCAATGACAAAAACATCTGGAAGATTATCAGGATGGATGACCCTATGGTTGAAGAGGTCTTGCGCTACTACGAACTCACCAACCAAACCGATAAGGCCAAGAGACTAAAGGAGACAGTCAAGGCCGGTCTCTTAAGAGCCGGGCCAATGCAGACCGCCTATGGTGCCAATGTGCTGGACTACATCCTGATTGCCACTAATGAGAACCCCAACCCTGCGGCAGTATTAGTACATGAGAATAATGGTAGGACACATGATAAGAACCTGGAAGCCGAGTGGAGATTCTTCATTTACTTAATGCAAGACCAATTTCCCTTAGATTTTATCAACCTTCCACTGACTAATCTCTCAGAACTGGTTATTCCGACTTGGCCTAAATATGCGGATTATTCCACTAGGCCAATTGAGCTTCTTGACCAGACAAAGATATTCCTCATCTTACCTTCCTTGGTTGACAGTCTCTATAGCCACACCTTCCACTATGGCCTGCATATGAGCTACTGTTTAGCTTACCTAAGACAGCTTTCGCCTCCAGTGTTGGATGAGGTATTAGCCCAGCTGAAAGAATTAGGTTACGAATATCTATCTGAGTGGTTAGTCAAAAACTGCAACTCAAGACTACCAGAGCTGATGGAATCTTTAAAATCTACCAGTGCAGGAATAAATACCTCTGCTCAATTGGCCAGATTACAGGAGTTTATCAAATTAAGAGACAGAATCATCGGTCGGGCGCGTTCCCTCAGGGTAGCGGTGGAAACCTTGGCTTATCAGGAGGGCTATAAGGGCTACAGGGCACTAACTAAATACCTGGAAACTCAGCCAGACTTCTTGGAGATACTCTATGGTATTAAGTCAGTAGGGATTGTCAATATAGAGATATCTTCAGAAAGACTAAGAGCTATCAAGGATGTCCTCTGGGCTCTGCGTCAGGTAGAAGGCCTTATCATAAATATCCTTCCCTTAGGAGCTAACCGCTACTATATCTATGATGAATACGCCTTGAAAGCCCAGTCTCCTAAGCAAATCCGAAATTACACCGTTACCAGAGAAGGCTTAGAGCATCGCATCAGGTTAGATATGACCAGAAAAGCAGGCATTTACTATGACCTACCCAGAGAATTAAGAGGCGCCTCCTCTGTAGAGAAGGAGCTGATGGAGAATTTAACCCGCGCCGTCCTCTTAGGAGAGCCAGATAAGGCCATCTGCAGATGGGACTCTGGGGCGCGTACCTATAGGGCAGATGTTTTAGCACTGCGCTTATTTAACCTGGTTGCTCCTAAGGTAGATATCAACACCACTGCCACCAGGAACCGGGAAAAAGCCCTCTCTGCCCAGATG
>CAZJWT010000116.1:0-3972 GCA_964550005.1 uncultured Clostridia bacterium
ACACTTCCATAGGGATTTCACCCCTCTGGCGTTCACCCCGATTCCATCGGGGTTCTCTGTCACCCCTTGAGGGAAATCAGATTATTTCCCCCAAACCCCCTAATCCGCATCCCGATGGTTATCGGGATGCTTCGCGCCTTCTCTTCCAAGCCCCGATAAATCGGGGTTCGACTCCGATTTATCGGAGGAGTTTATTTTTGCGCCCTACAAAGTCGTTGCGAGGAAGCGAAGCTACCGAAGCCCCGATTTATCGGGGCCACGGCTTCGCCTCGCAATGACATTCTAAGCTCTGTCACGCCTTTCACAACGGTTCCTTGTTCACTATTCTGCCATCGCACAAATGGATAACCTTTCCTGACTGTAAGCTCCCTATCTTCTCCACGAGCTCCTCATTATGGGTAACAATTACTAAACTTTTTCCCCTTTCCCTATCCAGTCTCAACAGGAGCTCAAAAACCGACTCTCCTGTTTTCCTATCAAGATTTCCTGTTGGTTCGTCGGCCAGAATTGCTCTTGGACTATTGACCAGCGCCCGAGCTACAGCTACTCGTTGCTGCTCACCTACTGATAATTCTGTTGGCCTGTGATTTATTCTATCTTTTAAACCTACCTCAGTCAAGACTTTTAGAGCTTCCTCCTCAATCTTTTCCCTTCTCTGTTTCATCTTCCGGGAGAAGGGATTACCGACCCAATCTTTATGAGTAGAGCCTTGAGCTATCAGTAGAGGCATCATCACATTTTCCAGTGCGGTAAACTCAGGCAAAAGGTGGTGAAACTGAAAAATAAAACCGACCTCTCTGTTGCGGAGCCGGGCAAGTTCATTATCGGATAAGGTAGTAACATTACGGTCTTGGAAAATAACCTCCCCTTTGGTCGGACGGTCCAGAGCACCGAGAATGTGGAGCAAAGTGCTCTTTCCAGCACCCGAGGGACCGAAAATCGCCACCACTTCGTTCTCCGCTATCTTTAGATTAATTTCCACAAGTGCTCTAACCTCAATTTTTCCCTGGTAGTAACTCTTATGTAGATTCCTGGCTTCTAATAATGGTCTCTCACTTTGCACTTTCTATCCTTCCCCTCACTCGTATCTAATCGCCTCGCAAGGATCCAGGCGAGATGCCTTATAGGCAGGGTAAATTGTGGCCGTTAAGGCTATTAAGACCACAACTAAAATGATATATACAAAATCCGTTCCCTGCATGTGGACCGGTAAACTGCTTATATAGTAGACATCTTGAGGCAATTTTATGAATTGGTATTTTTCCAAAAGGCGACAGGCAACGTAACCCACTACTGTACCAATAAGTGTGCCTACTACACCTATAGTTAATCCCTCAAGGAGAAAGATTTTGAGGACACTCATTCTTACAGCGCCCATTGCCTTAAGTATGCCAATATCCTTAGTCTTCTCTATAGTCATCATCGTAAGAGTGGAAATAATGTTGAAAGCTGCTACCAGAACAATTAAGACCAGAATAACGAACATCGTCACCTTTTCCAGCTTTAAGGCACTAAACAGGTTCTTATGTGTTACCATCCAGCTCCTTGCCCAATAAGGGTAGCCTAGCTCTTTCTGAATCAGGGCTGCAACTTTATCTGCGAAGAAGATATTGTCGATTCCAACCTCAAGCCCAGTGGCTCTTTCTCCCAGGTTAAACAACTTTTGGGCTACAGGGAAGAAAATATAGGCAAGGCTTGCATCGTATTCATACATTCCTGAGTCGAAGATTCCCACCACCCGAAAACTCTCCATTCTGGGAATGACTCCAAACTTTGTTGCCACATCCATGGGAGAAATCAATATTACGTTCATTCCTAAAGACAGATTCAAATTCTTAGCCAATTCGATTCCCAGAACAATGCCATTTTCTTGCCTACCGGAGTTCTTTGGGAGAATCTTACCCTGGAAGCCACCCCTTTCCTTTAAAGGAAGTTCAAGATAATCGATGCTTCCTTCCCTTAAATGTTTTAGGAGACTGGCAACGTTTTTTGCCTCTTCCGGAAAAATTCCTTTGACCACAGTTCCAGAGGTTCTATCGCCATTCTTCAATATTGCCTGGCCATAAACAAAAGGAGCAACAGCTGCTACTGATTCTATTTTCTCTATCTTCTTCTGGGCTATAATCGGTTCTTCCAATCCAATATTTCTCTGATCCAGAACCACAATGTGGGAACTCATTCCTATGATTTTTTCGCGCAAGTCCCTCCTGAATCCATTCATCACCGAGAGAGTAATAATCAGTGCAGCAACGCCCAGGGCTACGCCGCTGATAGAAATTAAGCTAACAATAGAAATAAATATTTGCTTACGCTTGGCTCTTAAATATCTCCAACTAATAAAGAATTCATACCCCATAGTACACCACTCCATATGAATTATGAATTATGAATTATGATTTTTGATTTTTGATTTTTAGGCTCTTACTCTGTTTCCTTTCTCATTTGCGGAAAAAGAATCACATCCCGAATAGAATTGGAATTGGTAAACACCATAACCAGCCGATCTACTCCCAGTCCCAAACCAGCACAGGGTGGCATGCCGTATTCTAAGGCACGCAGATAGTCCTCATCAACCTGGACCTCTCTCCCCTCGCCAGTACCTCTTTCCTTCACCTGCGCCTCCATCCTTTTCCGCTGCTCTAACGGGTCGTTCAGCTCGGAATAAGCATTCGCCAATTCTTCTCCGCCTATGAAGAGCTCAAACCGTTCCACCAGTTCAGGATTATCCTTCTTCGCCTTAGCCAGTGGGGAGAACTCAGTGGGATAATCGAGTACAAATGTTGGTTGTATTAACTTCTTTTGCACATGAGCTTCAAAGATGTGGTCAAGAACTTTGTGTTTGGGACTATCCTTCTCATATTTTACATTTAATCTGTCGGCTGCCTTCTTCATTTCCGATAGCCCATGAATATTTGTAAAGTCAAGCCCAGTATGTTCCTTCAACAGGTCATACAGAGAAAACCTTTGCCAGGGAATTCTTCCTAAGCTAATTTTGTTTTTCTGATAGACGAGGTCCTCGCTCCTCAGAACTTCTTTAGCAATAAACAGAATCATCTTTTCGCAAAGGCCCGCCATCGCATCATAATCTGAATAAGCCTGATATACTTCGAGCATAGTGAACTCCGGATTGTGCCTGGTGGAAACCCCTTCATTCCTGAAATTTCTGTTTACTTCATAAACCCTTTCTAAGCCTCCCACAACTAAGCGCTTCAAAAATAGTTCTGGTGAAATTCGCAAATAGAGCTCCATATCCAATGCCTGATGATAAGTAAGGAAAGGTTTAGCTAATGCCCCACCTACAATCGATTGCATCATAGGTGTTTCCACTTCCAGAAATCCCAGGTTATCCAAGAATTTTCTTATCGTTTTAATAATCAAACCGCGAATAAGGAAAATATTCTTTACCTCTTCATTCCCTACCAAATCTACATACCTCTGGCGATAACGAGTTTCGATATCTTTTAGCCCATGCCATTTTTCAGGCAATGGCCTGAGTGACTTAGCCAAAAGAGTTAAATCTTCTACCTGAATAGACAACTCCCCAGTTTTTGTGCAAAAGACTTTCCCAATGACTCCAACGAAATCGCCAATATCAAATTTTCCAAATATTCGATAATTCCGTTCGCCTAAGATATCTTCTCTAACGTAGATTTGTAACTTCCCTGTCTCGTCTCTTATGTCAGCAAAGCTGGCTTTGCCCATCCTGCGAAGACTCATAATTCTTCCGGCAAGAGAGACAGTCTCCTCAGCCTTTTCCTCTCCTTTTAAGACTCCATACTTCTCTCTAACCTGACCGATGGCGTGGGTAATAGAGAAATTATGTGGATAAGGGTCGACCCCCAGCTTCCGCAACTCCTCCAGTTTCTGTTTTCTCTGCGAAATCAGGTTATCAATTTCACTCATAATGTTATTTCCTCTTTTCTCAAAACTTATATTATATTACATAAAATTATCTTCTGTCAAACAAAAACA
>CAZJWT010000117.1:0-3958 GCA_964550005.1 uncultured Clostridia bacterium
CGGGGTCAGTGACATCACCAATAAATTTGTCGTCATGCTGGCGGTAATATAGTCTTGATTCAACTACCAAATTTTCCCATTTTTCCGTTTGGACTCTTATGTTTCCCAATACGGTATTTGTCCACTCCTTGGAAGGCCAATCCCCGTAGAAGTCGTTTGCTCCGAACTCCTTTTGTAAATAACCGAAGGAGATTCCAACCGACGCCTGCGAAGTGTCCAATCTAGAATTACTGAAAAAGGAGAAGTGCTTAAAATCAGTGTCAAAACGATACCCGTCGGACATCTTCCCTCCCAGAGAAAAAAGAGTAGCAAAATCCCCGAAACAATCAGAGAAGGAAAAAGTCCCACCTCTCGTTCCATTTCCCCCAGCGAAAGCCTGAAGCCCTATTTTAAAATCTTGAGGAGCCTTGGTAATAAAGTTGACAACTCCTCCAAAAGCATCAGCACCGTAAACAGAGGAACCATGGCCATGAAGAATTTCAATCCTTTCCAGGTCTTCCAAATTTATCGGTAAATCGAGATTATGATGTCCAGTCTGTGGGTCGTTCATTCTCACCCCATCAAGGAGAATCAGAACCTGATGGAAATTAGCTCCCCTTAGACCAACATCAGCCTGTACCCCATCGGGACCCCGTTCCTGCAGGTCCACACCGGGGGTGTATTTTAAAACCTCTATGACCGAGTGAACAGGAGAGGAGTTAATCTCATCGGTATCGATGATGCTCACATTTCTTAAAGCCAGAGACGCAGGCCTTGGGATCCTTGTGCCTGTGACAACTACTGTGCCCAGATCACCGAGATAGGATTCCTCTTCCAGAAAGGAAGCTGAAGGACAACCCCATGTAGGTAAAAACAGGAAAAAAAGCAGAAATATTTTTTTCAAGATCTTCAACTTCACTTCCACCAGTTTTTCCTGCGCAACCCCTGCTCACAAAAGCCAAGCTCGAGCCACTCGCATCCTTTACAAATTGTAGATAGTTCTTCTGGCTGAATTCTTCTCTCGACCAGATTCAACAGATTTCTTGATTCTACTCTGTTACCAATCTCCACCTTAAGTCTATCGATTATTCCCTGGTCAAATTCCTCAACATTTCTTCCAGGTTTACTACATCTATCCTGAATATTGTGGGGACACTTTAAGCAGATGTCATCAACGCCACAAACTAGTTCAATTTCTATTGATGGACTCTTTCTTATCCTGTCCACTATTCCTTGCATATTCTCCACAAATTCCTCGCTATACCCCAGCCCCCGGAATCCATAGAGACATAGAAGATGGTGTGGTCGCAATTTTATCCTATCTCTTTTCAGCGCTTAACCTCCTCAATATATCCCAGTAGGCACCACGGTATCCATTTTTGATTGCCTCGATTAAGACTTGGTTCTGGTTATAATTATATCCCCTTTCCTGGTCATCCTTCGTGGCAAAAAAGAATCTACTATCACCCTCGATTAGTTGAGATATATAAGAGTAGACATCTTCTCCCAGTTCTGAAGAGACATAGAATACAGGCTCAAAGAAATCGCTGTTTCCGTCAACTTTGCCCTGTAAGTTCCTATTTTTCTCTATCTGCCCTTCTCTCAAAACTAAATTTCCTAATTTAGTTCCCGCATATATTCTCACTCCGACCATAACTCCCACTCTATCTGGCTCCGTTTCTCTCATCAGGTCAACCGTCTCTTTAACGGTTTCTCGCGTTTCGCCGGGCCCTCCCAGAAGCAGGTCAAACATAAATGTAATGCCGTATCTATGACAGAGCCTCGCCACTTTTTTAATTTCATCCTCTCCAAAATCGCGGCCCAAATTTTTCAATATTTCCCTGTTCCCATTATCCGCACCAAAATCTATTCCCGTACAGCCTGCCATCTTCATAAGCCTCGCCAGTTGTTCAGAGAAGGGGCTTGGACTACAATATGCATACCAATTTATCCTCCCATTAATTCCCCGGTCAATTATCTCTTGACAGACCGCTTTGCCATGCTCTTCAGGAAGGTTAAACTCGCTATCGCAAAAGTGGAAACAATTCACTCCTTGTTCCAAGAGAGCTTCCAGTTCGGTTACTACTACCTCTGGATTCTTCAGACGAATCTTTTTCCCTTTAGCCACAGGGTCAACGCAATATATGCAGTTCTTATTGCACCCCCGTTTTGTTTCAATGTTCCCCTGCCCTCCTTCATTAAAATATCTTCTGTTATCTACCAGCGTTCTTCGCCTCGAAGATAATTTATCCAGGTCGAAGTATTTCGGCGGATTACTAACAAAACCTCCGCCATCCCTGTACACCAGTCCAGGAAGGTCTCCATAATCCCTCCCCTCAGCAATCCTATCCAGAAGAAGGGGCAGGACCTCTTCTCCATCCCCCTTTATTCCTAACTCCAATTCGCAATATTTAAGAATATTTTCTGGCATTATTGAAAAACCGACCCCACCCAGAATAATAGGAACATCTGTCTTTGTCTTTAGATAATCTATTACTTCTTTTATCTCAGGAAGAAAGAAGTCCTGGCTCAAAAGATAACAGTCATCCGTATTTCTAATCGTAATTCCTATAGCGAGAACCGATTCCTTACTAAAATAATCGTCTATCACCTTTCCATAATTTTCCGAGAAACAGAGGTCAAGTATATCTACGACATACCCTTTTTGAGTAAGTGCCTCTCCCAAATAATCAAGCCCGAGAGGGGCCACAGCTGGCTTCATCCTATTCGTATTAACTAACAAAAAAGGGGTCAGAGTCATTTTTTAATAGGGACAGCGACTATTTCTTAAACCGACACCTGGTTGGTTCCCTGCCCGAAGGACCAGAGCAATTACTACAAGAGACACATTCGGCTTTCCTCAAGTCTCCTCTTCTAATTCTATTCGGGAAGTCTGGCTCTCTGATAAGTGGCCTGGCAAGACCTATCAGGTCAGCAGAGCCTTCTTCCAATATTTTTATCATAGTCTCAGGTTTTCTCAATCCTCCCACCAGCATGACTGGGACATCAGTTACTTTCTTCACCATTTCCGCATAAGGCTTGAAATAGGCTTCTTTTTTCATCCAGGCCAGGTCTTTTCTCCCCTTCCTGTATCTACTACCCGCAAGTCCACCAGAAAGGTCAATCGCATCAATCCCGAGCCGGGAGAGTTCCCTGGCTACTTCAAGCGCCTCTTCCACACTTAGCCCCCCCTCCACAAAATCGCCTGCTGGAATCCTTGCCAGAACAGGATAATCTTTACCCACCGCTTCCCTGACGCGTCTATACACCTCCAGAAGAAAGCGCATTCTATTCTCTATGCTCCCTCCCCAGGCATCTTTTCTCTTATTAGTTATTGGAGAGAGGAACTGATTTATGAGGTAGCCGTGAACAGAGTGAATCTCAACACCGTCAAATCCCGCTCTCTTCACTCTGAGTGCCGCCTGAGCAAAAAGGTGTATAACCTCCTCAATTTCCTCCACCGTCATTTCTCTCGAAATAATATCAAGTGGTTTATATTCTATTGTTGAAGGTCCTATGGGAGTCTCCTCTCCCACATCCTTGTCTCGCCTTCCGCCAGAGTGGTTGATTTGCATCACTATCTTTGTCTCAAGCTTATGAATTTCATTAACCAATTTTTTGAGGGCTGGGACTAAACCATCATTATGGATACCTGTCATCCTGCGCTCAGCCTTGCCCAGAGGATGTATATAGCTATGTCCCGTTATGATAAGCCCCGCCCCTCCCCGAGCAAGCTTTGTATAAAGATTCACCATTTCCTGAGTAAACCCTCCGTCGGGTGGTGACATCCTCTCCGCAGTCGCCGTTCTCACGAACCTGTTTTTCAAAACCATCCCATCTATTCTTATCGGTTCAAACAGAATGTCCATCTTTTCATCCCTAATCGCACCAGTAAACATACTTTGAGTAGTGTATGGTTTTATACCCGTCCCGATAAATCGGGACGCCCATAAACCCCGTTAGAAATGGATGTTAGAAA
>CAZJWT010000118.1:0-3936 GCA_964550005.1 uncultured Clostridia bacterium
GTGTTGACCTCCCCCCTTCGGAAATACTCATCAGCCATCACTTTTGCGTGGAAAGGAATAGTAGTCCTTACTCCCTCAATAACAAATTCACCGAGAGCCCTCTCCATGCGAGCGATCGCCTCCTGCCGGTTATCTCCAATCACGATTAGCTTGGCAATCATCGAATCGTAGAAGGGCGGGATACTGTAACCTGGATAAATGCTGGTATCCACTCTCACCCCGGGTCCCCCTGGAAGAATATAATTAGAGATCGTACCCGAAGAGGGCAGGAAGTCTCTATCGGGGTCCTCAGCATTTATCCGACATTCAATAACATTGCCGCAAATTTTGATTTTATCCTGGTCGAGATTCAATTTCTCACCGGCAGCCAACTTGATTTGCATCTTAACCAGATCGATACCAGAAACAAGTTCAGACACGGGATGTTCTACCTGAATCCTGGTGTTCATTTCCATAAAATAGAAATCCCCGTTGTCATCCAACAAAAATTCTATCGTGCCCACAGTGGTATAATTTACTGCTTTAGCTGCCTTAAGAGCCGCATGTCCCATCTTGCGTCGCAATTTGGAATTAACCGCGGGAGAAGGCGACTCTTCAATCAACTTTTGGTGGCGACGCTGTATCGAGCAATCTCTCTCTGGCAAGTAGATAATATTGCCTTTCCTGTCCCCCAGAATCTGGAACTCAACATGCTTCGGTTCGGGAATATACTTCTCCAGATATACTTCCTCTTTGCCAAAAGCCGCTTTAGCCTCACTCTGGCAGATTGTCACTGCATTCTTCAAACCCTCTTCATTCTGCACAATGCGCATTCCTTTGCCACCGCCACCTGCAGATGCCTTTACCACTACAGGGTATTTAATCTTTCTTGCTAATTTCACAGCGTCATCTATTTTGGAAATAGTCCCCCGGCTACCGGGGATAATAGGTACCCCTGCCTTTTCCATTGTATTTCTCGCTTTACATTTATCTCCCATCTTCAAAATTACTTCTTTGGATGGTCCAATGAAAGTAATATTACACGATTCGCAAACCTCTGCAAAATAGGTATTTTCTGCCAAAAATCCATATCCAGGATGGATAGCATCAGCGCCAGTAATTTCTGCAGCACTAATAATATTAGGGATATTAAGATAACTCTCATCCGAAGGTCCGGGTCCAATGCAGACGCTCTCATCAGCAAACCTTACATGTAAGGAATCATTATCTGCCTCGGAGTGGACCGCCACTGTCTTTATCCCCATTTCCCGACAAGCACGAATTATCCTCAATGCAATTTCACCCCGGTTAGCTATTAAAATCTTTTTGAACATTTAAATTTCCACCTCCTGAGGATTTACCCCGTTAGAAATAGAATTTGTAACGGGGCATACGCAAAGGGGTATAACAAAATTTCTAACGGGTCTTCTTCTTTGGACTCTTAGATGCCTCTTCTTCATAATAAGGATCTATCAGAAACATATCCTGACCATACTCCACTGGGTGGCCGTTCTCGACAAAAATTTTAACTATTTTCCCTCTTTTGTCAGCAGAGATTTCCCTCATAATTTTCATAGCCTCAATAACGCAAATTTTTTGTCCGGGCTTGATGACATCTTTGACCTTAACCAAAGGAGGTTGGTCTTGAGAGACTGAATCATAAAAAGTTCCCACCATACGAGACTTTATCGTGGTATACCTTTCTGGAAAGCGTAATCTCTCCCCCTCAATTCTCCGGGAGCCCTCTTCCTCTGTCTTGAGGCCGGGAGCAGAAGTTTCACTCAAGACTTCAGAAGGACCTTTCTGGGCCAATTCTTTTTCCTCATTTAAATTAGGAACTCCCCTTTTAAAACTTATTTTCGTTCCGTTCTTTTCCCATAGAAGCTCTGTAATATCGGCATCCTTTATAAGGTTGACAAATTCTTTTATCTGCAATAGCTCTTTTGGCCTCTTATTACTGCTATTCCTACTCTTCTTTTTTCTCATAATTCCCCCTCACAAACCTTTTGATAACTTATCCATCAAAGCCTTAACAAATAAATAGGCCACTCCAACCAGTGGCCAAAAATGCTGTCCGAATCTATACTCTCTCGACATATTCCCCGGTTTGTGTGTTTATTCGAATCGTATCACCGGTATTAATAAATAGAGGCACCTGAACCTTTGCACCTGTTTCCACCACAGCCGGCTTGGTCACATTAGTAACAGTATCGCCCTTCTTTCCAGGCTCCGTATAAGTAACCTTAAGTTCCACAGAGCCTGGCATTTCTATTCCAATAATCGCCCCTTTATATATAAGAACCTCCACCTCCATATTCTCTTTTAGAAACTGCCTACCCTCGCCTAACTCTTTTTCCGTAAAAGGAATCTGCTCAAAATTTTCCATGTCCATAAAGTAGTAATTCTTCCCATCCCCGTATAAATACTGCTTTTTTCTCCTTTCCAGGATAGCCTCTTCAAACCTATCTTCAGGGCGAAAAGTCTTTTCCATAATCCGTCCTGTGGCGACGCTCTTCAATTTTGTCCTCACCATAGCTCCACCCTTGCCAGGCTTATGATGCTGGAACCAGATGACAGTCAATACCTCGCCGTCAACCTCAATATTAGTCCCGTTCTTTAAGTCATTAGCTGAAATCATATGCCAAACCCATTTGTATTAGTTAAGACTTCACAACCTTTTTTTGTAACTAAGACCATATCTTCGATTCTCACTCCGCCAAACCCCGGAATATAGACTCCCGGCTCAATAGTCAAAACCATCCCAGCTCTCAAAACCTGCATACTACTCTCTTCCACCCAAGGGAGTTCGTGGACGTCCAACCCAACTCCATGGCCAGTCCTATGGATAAAATAGTCTCTCAGCCCAGCCCGAGCAATCACTTTTCGGGCCGCAAAATCGATACTCGAACACTTAACCCCCGGCCTTATCTTTTCTATGGCAGCTATCTGGGCCTTCCGCACCGCTTCGTAAATCCTCTTATACTCGCCTCCAAATTCAAAGCTTAATCTAGGCCGGAAACCTTCTCGATCACTGTTTCTTATTATATCCAAAAACAGAGGCCTTGTCAAGTCGGAACAGTAACCTTTGTAGACGCATCCCACATCAATAATAAGACAGTCGCCCGGCCTTATCTCCCGCTCTCCCGTCTGATAGTGTGGATAAGCAGTATTTTTCCCGGAGGCGACTATGATATCAAAGGAAGGCTTCTCGGCTCCTCTTTTCTTCATAAAATATTCGAGCTGGCAAGAAATGATTCTCTCCTTCATTCCTATTCTAATTCTCCTTTTTACGAAGCGAAAAGCCGCCACAGAGATCTGGGCACTTTTCCTGATAAGGTTCACCTCTTCTTCTGTCTTAACTACTCGCATCTCTTCCACCAGCCCATCCAAAGGCACTAACCTGACTCGTCTGAAGCCCCTCTCCATCTCCCTATATCGTCTAAGTGAAACTCCTCCAGCTTCAAAACCCAGCCTTCTTATTTTCTCCCTAGCCAGAAAATTCTCGACTTTCGCCAAAAGTTTATTCCTGAAGCCTATCACTTCGAAGTTTCTCACTATCTCCTTAGCCTGCTCGTATAATAACTCGGGCACAAAAATCCTCGCCTCTCCTTGAGTCACAAGACCAAAGCTCCCTTCCGCTCGAAAACCACCCAAATAGAAAAGGTTGGAAGGGCCACTAACTAGGAATCCCCCAATTCTCTTCTGTTTAAGGACCTCTCTCAACCTTCCAAGTCTATCAACCATAATGTCACTCTTCTTCAAATGTTACCAGTAGTGTAGCCCTTTATGGGCGTAATTCTTTCTATGTAGTGTAGCCCTTTATGGGCGTCCCGATTTATCAGGACCTACAAATCTTCCACCCCATTGTAGGCACAGATTCAATCTGTGCAGCTAACCTAGCAACTCCGAAAACTATCCCACCCCACTGCCTCGTATTCTAATGCGAGGGAATTTGGC
>CAZJWT010000119.1:0-3905 GCA_964550005.1 uncultured Clostridia bacterium
ATTGCCACGCCCTTCGGGCTCGCAATGACAGACTAAAAACAAGACTTTTTCAGAGGCCTTGTAGGAAATCATAGGTAGGGAACGAGATTAGCCTTACATTATCGCTTTTCCGATAAAGAATAAAGGGCAGGAATAACAATCAACGTGAGCAGAGTTCCCACCAGCAAACCACCAATTATAGCAACAGCTACTGTCGAGCGCGCTTCTGAACCCTCAGCACGGCTCAGGGCCATAGGAATCATCCCCAGAATAGTAGTAGAGGAAGTCATTAGAATCGGACGGAGTCTGGTGGCTGCTCCCTCGACGATTGCCTCAATTTTTTCGACTCCTTTCCTGCGTAATTGATTAATGTAATCAATCATAACTATGGCGTTATTCACTATGATACCAACGAGGATAATCACTCCCATACCTGATGGAAGAGAGACAGTCTTTCCGGAAATGACAATGCCCAGAATAACTCCGATTAAGGCAAGCGGAACAGTGAACATAATAACTAATGGTTGGATGAAGGACTCAAATTCCGCCGCCATAACCATAAAGACCAAAAGCACGGCCAAAATAAGTATCTGGCTTAAACTAATGAATGTCTCCCGCATCTTCTCAGCCTGTCCTCCATAGTCTACGAAGTAGCCCTCAGGGAAAGCAGTTATCCTTATCTTATTCCTTATATCCCTCATCACACTCGACAAGTGTCTGCCACTGAGATTAGCAGTTAAGGAAACCATTCTTTTCTGGTTTTCTCGATTCAACCTTATCGGTCCTTTAGCCTCCCGAATATCTGCAACATCTCTCAAACGGACAAGTATTCCCAGAGGAGAAGGCATAACTATATTCTCAATTTCCTTAAGACTCCCTCTACCCTTTTCGTCAAGAGAGACACGAATATTGACTTCTTCTCCACCTTGACGGAGCACTGTGGCTACCTTTCCTTGAACTGCCATCTGGGATGTAGAGCCAATTTGACTCACAGTCAGTCCCAGTTGGGCGGCGCGTTGCCGATCAATGGCAAGTCGTAGCTCAGGCCTACCCCTCTCCAACGAACTCCTCAAATCATAGACTCCCTCTACCTTTTCCGCTGCTCCCATAGCAGACTTGGAAATCTCTTCCAGAATTCCCAAGTCTTTGCCAAAAAGTTTGAGCTCAATCGATGCCTCTCGAGTTCCGCCACCTGTCATTATCGATTGTGCCATATCCATAAATTCATATTTTGCTCCTTCTAAGCGGGGCAGTTTAGCCCGGATATCATTAACAATCTCCTGGGAAAGTCGTTTTCTCTTCAATTTATCTTCTAACCTCACGAACACTTGGGCCTCATTCACCCCTGTCGAACCCGTATCAAAAGCCGCATCCTGTTTTGACCCTTCGGAGAATCCGACAAAGGCACCCACTGTCTGTACGCCGTCTTCCGCCAAGATAATATCCTCAATCTCTCTAACTACCCTGTCTGTCTCGTCTAAATTCGTTCCTACAGGCATCTTAACCGTAAGAGAAGTCATATTATTGTCTATACTGGGAAAGAACTCTTTCCCCACGAAGGGAATTAAACCCAGGTTCAATAGAAAGATAATAGCCGTCCAGAGCACTACTCCCTTCCTCCGAGCCAGAACCTTATATAAAAGTGTTTTGTATCTCTCTCGAAAATAACCGAAAGTCCTCTTGCCAAAACTGACCTCATAGCCTTTAGCCGAACCTGCCCTAAAAACCTTTGAAGCTATCATTGGCACCAAAGTAAGAGCTACAAGGAGCGAAGCTAAAAGGGCAAAAGATATAGTCAAACCCATCTGAGTGAATAGCTTCCCCGCAATCCCTTTTATGAACAGAAGCGGAATAAATACTGCCACAGTGGTGAGGGTCGATGCAGTAATAGCCATACCAACCTCAGAGGCTCCTAACTTGGCCGAAGTCTTAGGGTCTTCGCCAAGGCCCAAATGCCGAAAAGTATTCTCAATAACTACAATTGCATTATCTACAATCATACCCACTCCAAGAGCAATCCCAATCATAGTCATAAAGTTGAGAGTATAACCGAGAAAATATAGGGGAATGAAAGTAGCTACCAAAGATAGAGGAATGGCTAACGATATGGCAACTATGGGACTGAGGTTGCGCAAGAAAAGAAAGAGAATGCCAATTGCCAAAATGGCGCCTTGAACCGCATTAGAACCAGTCACATTGATGATTCTCTTTATCAGCCGGGACTGGTCGAAAACAGTGTAGACCTTTACATCCGGAGGAAGTCTCCGTTCTAATTCCTTAATTGCTTTATTTACCCCATTAGAGATTGTCACAGTGTTGGCTCCTGACTCCTTATTCACTATGACGATAACACATTCACCCTTATTCGTCCGAGCGTAACTCCGTACGTCACGATAGCTGTCAGAAACCGTGGCAATGTCTTTAAGATATATGGGAACATTTCCCCTGAGTGCAATCACTATATCTCCGATTTCCTCCACTGACTCAAACTCGCCTACAGTGCGCAGAAGGTACTCTTCATAGCCAGATGTAAGGTGACCCGCTGGAAGGTTGAGATTCTCCAGAGCCAGCTTCTGACTGACCTCTTCTAACGATAGATGAAGGGATTCGAGCTTATTACGGTCAATCTCTACCCTTATCTCTCTTTCCCTTCCTCCCCAGACTATAGCCGAGGCTACCCCATCCACCTGTTCCAAACGCTCCTTAAAGGTATCCTTAGCCAGCTGGCGCAGGTTCCTTGGGTCTCTCTCTCCTACGACTCCATATACAAATATAGGAATCGTAGATAGGTCAAACTTTACCACTATCGGCTTATCCATATCTTCAGGAAGAAAATCGCTAATCATGTCCAATCTATCCCTTATATCCTGAGCCAGGAGGTCCAGATTGGCCCCCCACTCAAACTCCGCCATTACTACTGATAAGCCTTCCTGAGAAAAAGATTTGACTTTCTTAACATTCTTCACAGTGGCTACCACTTCTTCAATGGGCTTGGTTACCAGATTTTCCATCTCTTCAGAAGCTACGCCTTCGTAAGTAGTAACCACTGACATTACCGGATAGGTAATATCAGGCATCAGGTCTAGCCCCAAGTTGCTAAAAGATATCCCGCCAATCACAACAATTATCAAAATGAGCATCGTTATGGTCACCGGGCGTTCAACAGAAAACTCAGATAGCCTCATTGGATTCCTCCTAACTCTACTCTTGCCCCATCAGGCAGTCCATAATTGCCCTCAAATATCACACTCTCACCCTCATTCAATCCCTCAACAATTTCTATTTTTTCTGTGTCGCTGACACCAATCCGAACCTCTCTCAATTTAGCACGATCATCCTCAACTGTAAACAGAATGTTTTTTCCTTCCCTTTCCAGGACTGCAATTTTGGGTACAACTAATACATTCCTGTGTTCCTCGTATATTACTTCTACATCAGCAAACATTCCCGACTTCAACCTGTGATCTTTATTCTCAACCTCCAGCTCTACCTTCAGTTTTCTACTCCTGAGATCCACTGCTGGAGCAATTTTCACAACTCTTCCCAGGAAACTTTCTCCCGGATAAGCATCAACAGACACGCGTACCTTCTCTCCTTGCCTCAATTTGGGAATGTCTTTCTCTCCCACATTAACCACGATTTTAACTCTATCCATATAGGCGATATTGAAAACAGGCTCCTGTGGCATCGGTTCCTGAGGAATCACAGAATCACCTATATCAACATAGTACCTTATAATCGTGCCGTCAATAGGCGCTTTCACTTCCGCTTTTGTAAATCCTAAGGCAGGTTCATCACGGTCAATTAGTGCGACAACTTCACCCTTCTTAACATTCTCTCCTTCTTCCTTAATCTTCTTAATTAACTTCCCTGAAACCCTTGTATAGACGTCAACCTCTCTCAATCCGAGAACATCTCCAGCAAGC
>CAZJWT010000120.1:0-3899 GCA_964550005.1 uncultured Clostridia bacterium
TGTCATTGCGAGGGCGAAGCCCGTGGTCCCGATGAATCGGGGCTTCGTCGCTACGCTCCTCGCAATGACAGTTGCTCGCTTCACTAAATTTCAAAAACTCGCCCCGATAAATCGGGGCTCGGACAATTGAAATTTTACCGTTTCGCTCGCAAAGATTTAGTAACGCAAGAAATTAAGTGCTCCTCGCAAACCAACTTTTCCTGGGAAGCTATGTGCTTTAGCAGATAGTCGGGTAGGGGTGATCCCGATGTATCGGGATGATCACTCCATAGAAAGGAGGAGTAAGTGGCAGAGACATTGGGAAGTTTAGTAGATAAATTAACGATCAAAAACATCAGGCTACAAAATTTAAGAAAAGAGAAAACAAAGAGCAAAAGGAAGATAAACATAGTTCAATCCCAGCGCAGAGATTTGATTCATGAAATGAATCAATTTTTAGCTCAGGCATTGAAGGGAAAAGTGAAGTTGAGAGATAAAAAGGTAAAGCTATACAGACAGCCCAAGGTGGAGGAGAAGATTTCCGGAAGGCTGGGCGACTTAATAGATCGCCTGTGTGAGAGAAACTTCCAACTTTGGTATCTCGAAGATGAAGCCAGAAGGTCTGATGTGGATGATGCCTATATTGGAAGGATCAAAAGAAAGATAGACATCGCCAATCAAAGTCGAAATGACCTCATTGACCAAATTGACGAATTAGTAGAGAGGAAAGTCAAGAAATACAAATGATATTACAGGAATTTCGGAGGATATTGATTATAAGGTTAAGTGGGATAGGCGACGTCGTGCATACCCTTCCTCTTTTGGGGGCTTTGAGAAAGAGGTTTCCCCATGCATATATTGCCTGGCTGGTTCAGAAAAAGGCGGAAGAGGTCCTCCTCGGACATCCCTATCTGGATGAAGTCATTGTCTTTGATAGGGATAAGTGGATTAGTGGAGTGTGGCCACTTATGAAGAAATTAAGGAAGAGAAAATTCAATCTTATACTAGACCCCCACGGACAGTTCCGCAGTGGGCTCTTTGCCTACATAACAGGAGCAAAGGTCAGACTCGGCTTTCACCCTAAAAACGGCAGGGAATTTAACTCACTATTTATAAATCTTAAAGCTCCACCAGTTCCTGAAGATTGGCACGCGGTTGAGAGATATCTCGCTTTAGCCAGCCTTTTAGGAGCTGAGACAGAAACGAAAGAATTTCTGATTCAAATTGGAGAATGGGAAAAGGAGTGTGTGGAACGATTTTTGAGAGAAGAAGGAATAGAGAAAGGAGAACTTCTTATTGCTCTAAATCCGGGTTCAAGTTGGAAGAGCAAAATTTGGTCAAGCAAGAACTATGCCCAACTTGCAGATATTCTCATAAAAAACTTTAAGGCAAAAGTAGTGCTCCTTTGGGGACCCGGCGAGGAAAATCTGGTCAAATCCATAACTGATTTAATGGAAGAGAAACCGCTGATTGCTCCCAGGACAGGTCTCAAGGAGCTAGCCTTTCTCATCTCCCAATGCACACTTTTCATAGGGAGTGATAGCGCACCTCTCCATATTGCCTCAGCTCTCTCCATTCCTTCAATTGGACTTTATGGGCCTACCGACCCCAGGAGAAATGGCCCTTACGGCTCAGGAAATGTTGCAATCAAGAAGGACCTAAGTGGGCTCTCTTGTCCGAGAAAGGGTTGCAGGAGATGCAGGCGTCAGGACTGCATGGAACTTATAACAGTTAAAGAAGTAGTGGAACAGGCGGAAAATAAGATAGAAGAATTAGAAGTCAGGAAAAGTAATAAATGGACGTAGAAGAATATAGAAAAACCAGGTATAAGGGTATAGACCAGAAGATAATCAATAAGAGGGAACTGGAGATACTGGAGAAAATTTTCGGGTCTATAGAGGAGAAAAGTATCTCCGTGCTGGATGTTCCCTGCGGCTATGGACGGTTTTCTGAACTGCTTCTAAAAAGGAGTCTCAATTTGACCAGCCTGGACATCTCTTTTCCTATGGTGCTCGCCACCAGGAAATATTCTCCTCCCGCTAATTCTAATCACCACTTCTTGGTAGGAGACATAAAGCAATTACCTTTAAAGGAGAATTCCTTCGACTGCATCGTAACCATAAGGTTATTTCAGCATATCGCCCAGTCCAGCACCCGCTGTCAGATCTTAGAAGAACTCCATAGAGTGGCAAAAAGAATCGTCATAATATCGTTTTATCGATACAATCTCTTACATAGCATTGAAAGATGGGCGAGATGCCGAACTAAGAATGTCAAGAAGAGAATAAGCATGTTGCCCCTCGGCGATTTTGTGAAAGAATTAAATTGCGCTGGATTTAAAGTGTTAAATCTATTTCCTGTGATAAGATACTTTCATGCTCACAATATCGTTTTATTACAAAAGCTTGAATGATAAATTATATTAGCAATTATTTCAATTATATGCTAAAATAAATTTTAATGATAATCTTGTAGGGAAAGTACTGGGTGGTTTTCCCTCCGGTTGGATTTTTGGGAAGAATGAAAATTATCGGGATTGTTCCAGCTCGCTACCATTCAAAGCGTTTTCCAGGTAAAGTTCTAGCCGAAATCCTTGGCAAACCCTTGATTCAGAGGGTATACGAACAGGCAAAGAAGGTAGAACTTCTGGATGACCTCATGGTAGCCACAGATAGTGAGGAAATTTTCAAAGTGGTTGAAAATTTTGAAGGCAAAGCAGTAATGACTTCTTCTAACTGTAGAAGCGGTACTGACAGATTAGCCGAAGTAGCCAGAAATTTAGATGGAGATATCTTCGTAAACATTCAAGGCGATGAACCGCTAATTTCTCCAGAAGTTATATCAAAAGTACTCCAGGAATTAATCAAAGATAGAACCATCAACATAGCTACAGTTGCCAGAAAAATAACTACAGAAGAGGAATTGAATAATCCCAATGTGGTTAAAGTGGTATTAGACAATGATGGATTTGCCCTTTATTTTTCCCGTGCACAAATTCCATATGTCGGGCATCCGTCAGGGCTGAGAAATCTCAGTTCTGTCTCTTATAAACATATTGGCCTCTATGCCTACAGGAGACAATTTCTTCTGGATTTCGTCCGCATGGAGCAGGGCCCTTTAGAGAAAGTCGAGGATTTGGAGCAATTGAGGGCTTTAGAGAATGGATACAAAGTAAAAGTAGTGATTACAGAGTCCGACTCCATTGGCGTGGACACTGAAGAAGACCTGGAAAGAGTCAGAAGGATATTGAAAAATTGTAAATAAATGCAACCCCCGATAAATCGGGGGTTTAGGTTAAGATGTAATCAACCGAAGTCGTTGCGAGCCCCGTAGGGGCGTGGTCCCGATGAATCGGGACTTCACGTCCTTCGCACTGACAATAAACTTCGTTCGCAATGACACTCCGTGTATGTCAGGAAGCTATGTGCTTTAGCACATAGAGGAATCAGATTATGACCTAAACTTCCGCTTTAGCGAAAGGATGAGCCGTCCTCGTTTTTTGCCTGAAATCCCGAGTGTTCTTCATAAACTATTTTATGAATAAAAGGAAATGAGGTTTCCCCTATTGAGCACAGGTCCGACAGGACTCCGAATCCCGATGGAGGCGTCGGACTCCTTCGGAGCTGATTCACATAGGGAGGTTTTATGGCCATTAACAAGGAGCTATTAGACATTTTAGCCTGTCCCAAGTGCAAGGGCGACGTCCATTTGAACGAGAAAGAGGACGGGATAATATGCAATAGCTGCAAGCTGATGTATCCCATTAGAGATGACATTCCCATAATGCTAATCGATGAAGCTATTCCGACAGAATAATGGTTTAGTTTTTGTAGTGTAGGGCTTTATGCCCATAATTTGGATGAAGGGATAGTTTTCGGAGTCGCTCGGTAGTGTAGGGCTTTATGCCCGTATTTTATAAT
>CAZJWT010000121.1:0-3889 GCA_964550005.1 uncultured Clostridia bacterium
TTAAGTTGTTGAGCGTTGCTGGTGCTTACTGGCGGGGCGATGAGAAGAGGGAGAGACTCCAGAGAATCTATGGGACGGCATTTTTTACCAAAGAGGAGCTGGATAGATATCTATATTTGCTGGAGGAAGCTAAGAAGAGAGACCATCGAAAATTGGGCGTTGAGCTTGACTTATTCAGCATGCACGAGGGAGCGGGGGCTGGACTTATATACTGGCATCCTAAGGGCTCATGTATCAGGAAAGTAATAGAAGATTTTTGGGAAGTAGAACATCTAAAAAATGGATATGAACTCGTAGATACTCCCCATATTGCCCGAATAGATTTGTGGGAGACTTCCGGTCACACGAATTTCTATAAGGAATATATGTATTCGCCTATGGACATCGAAGGGAAAGATTATATAATTAAACCAATGAATTGTCCCGGCCATATACTGATTTATAAGACGAAGGTGAGAAGCTATCGTGATTTGCCAATTCGCTGGGCAGAACTGGGAACTGTATATCGCTATGAGCGTTCAGGAGTTCTGCATGGCCTCCTAAGGGTTCGCGGGTTTACTCAAGATGACGCTCATATCTTCTGTCGTCCTGAACAGTTAGAAGATGAGATTGTAGGGGTGATTGAGTTTGTTCTTTTCATGCTGAAGACCTTTGGTTTTTCAGATTATGATGTTGCTCTAAGTACACGACCAGAAAAGTATGTGGGAACTCTGGAGAGTTGGGAAAAAGCAACAGATGCATTAAAGAAGGCGCTGGAGAAAGTAGGGCTTGCCTATACAGTTAATCCAGGGGAGGGAGTCTTTTATGGGCCCAAGATAGATATAAAAATAAGAGATTCATTGGGTCGCGCATGGCAATGTTCTACCATCCAGGTGGATTTTAATCTTCCGGAAAGGTTTGACATCAGCTTTATAGACGCCAGCGGACAACATCGCCGACCGATAATGATTCACCGGGCACTTTTGGGTTCCCTGGAGAGGTTCTTTGGAGTTCTAATAGAGCATTATGGAGGTGCTTTTCCCGTCTGGCTTGCTCCAGTGCAGGTAGCGGTTCTAACTATTACAGACTCACAGGTAGAGTATGGCCAGAAGGTCTATAATCGCTTGAAAGAAAAGTCCATAAGAGTGAAAGCAAATTTTGATAATGAGAAAATAGATAAAAAAATTCGCGATGCGCAGATTCAGAAAATTCCGTATATGTTAATCGTAGGAAATAGGGAAGTTGAATCAGAAACAGTTTCTGTAAGAAGAAGAGACCAGAAAGACCTCGGCCCTGTTAAGGTTGACAAATTCATTGAAGACATATTAAAGGAAATAGAGAGCAGAAGATAAAGCTGAGTGAATGGAGGAACGGTGAGTAAGGTCACTTTTGTTCAACCCAGAGCTAATTTTAATTCTTATGGTTTAACCAGGGTACCTCTCCTGGGCGCTTTCTATCTGGGCACAATTCTAAAAAAAGAAGGACACCAGGTATCAGTCCTTTCAGAAGACCTTAAGGAAGTCTATGATGAAAAGACGGGAAGGCTCGATGAGGAACTCTTGAATTCAGATGTAGTAGGGTTTTCCACTATGACCTGTACCGCACCGAGAGCTTACGGTATCGCCGATGCCATTAAGAAGGCAAGACCAAACGTGAAAGTAATTATGGGAGGTCCCCATGCTACCTTTATGGTTGAGGAGGCATTGCAACATGCCGACATAGTGGTAAGGGGAGAGGCTGAAAGAGTAATTTCTGATGTGGTAAATAATGGCAGAAAGACTTCGCCTGTGGTTGAGGGAATTCCTGTGGAGGACTTGGATACGCTTCCTTTTCCCGATTTAAGACTGCTCCGTAATCGAAATGCGAAGTTCAAATACATACCAATCTTAACTTCCAGAGGATGTCCTTATGACTGCGTCTTCTGTTCAGTTACTCAGATGTTCGGAAAGAAGTACCGTTTTCGAAGTTCGGGGAACGTTATTGAGGAAATAGAATTGCGCATCTCCCAGGGTTTTCGAAGATTTTTCTTCTCAGATGATAACTTTACAGCTGACAGGGAGAGAATAAAGGTCTTGCTGGAGGAGTTTCTGAGACGCAAATTGAGTTTTAGGTGGACAGCACAAGTTCGAGTGGATGTGGCAAAGGATACTGAACTCCTGAAGCTTATGTCGAGAACTAATTGCCGGCTTCTCATGATTGGCTTTGAATCGATCAATCCGGAAACATTGAAATTGTACAAGAAACACCAGGGGCTGGATGACATTATGTATTGTATCAGCAGACTTGCTGAGCAGGACATAAGGGTTCACGGCTTTTTCGTACTGGGGTCCGACGCAGATGATATTAGTACAATCGAGAGGACAGTCAGATTCTGCCGGATAACGAAATTGAATACCGTTCAGTTCGCTATTCTTTCTCCTATTCCAGGAACGAGGCTTTTTGAACAGCTGAGTTCACAGGGTAGAATTTTTACCAAGGATTGGTCGCTATACGATGGGACTCATGTGGTATTTGAGCCAAAGAAGCTCAGCGCCTTTGAACTTCAAAACAAGGTTTTGAGAGCATGGAAAAAATTCTATACTATCAGTAGATTTAAATGGTTTCTTCTCAGCAGGTATTTAATTAGGAGCTGGAAGAAGACAAATAAGAAATTTTTGAGACAGTTCGCACAAATTTCTTCCGTTGGCTGGGAGCCGAAAATTTAGTATAGCCAATTGGAAAAATTATTGAAGTCTTTGGCGGTCAAGACCGATTTTGAGGTCTCTGGGTATTTTTTCAGAGACTTCATTTTTTGGCTTGACAAGAGAGAGATATATTTTGTATAAAACTTCAGAAGTAGGCTATGCCTCACCTTAAGGAAATTTCCGAAAAGGTTGTTATTTAAGAATAAAAAACTGTGAGGTCCGTCTACGGCGGACTTTTTTTATGTCTCAGGAGGTGATGGCTTATAGTAAGAAAAGGGAAGTTGCGAGTAAACGAAGGCATCAGAGCTAAAGAGGTTAAGTTGATTAACGAAGAAGGTAAGCTGGCAGGAATTGTAGAAACGAAGGATGCTTTGCTTGCCGCCCGTAGTAAACAGCTGGATTTAGTAGAGATTGTTCCAGGAGAGACGCCTCCTATTTGCAAAATTATGAATTACAGCAAGTACCGCTATGAACAGGAGAAGAAGGACAAGGAATCGCGTAAACACAGGAGAATTGGTGAGTTAAAAGAAGTGAGAATGCGTTCCACAATAGGCGAACACGATTTAGATGTTAAGTCGAGGCACATCCAGGAGTTTTTGGAGACCGGACGCAAGGTAAAAGTTACAGTTAATTTTAAAGGAAGGGAAGCCACTCATGCTGATTTGGGCAGAAAACTTCTGGAAACAATTAAGGAAAATTTTTCCTCAACGGCCAGCTGTGAGCAGGAACCTCGATTGGAAGGGTATCGAATGACGATGTTGCTTGTTCCCAAGAAAAAAGGTGGAGCCTGAGCGAAAGAAAAAGTACAAGTTATGAATTAGAAGACCGTGAGTTCGATATTCTGTGTTTTTGGATAAGAGGAGGCGATTTTGCCTAAGCTAAAGAGTCATAGTGGTGCTAAAAAAAGGTTTAAATTTACTTCTAAGGGCAAAATTAAACGCAAGAGAGTGGGTGCCCGGCACAGATTAACGAGAAAAAGTCCTAAGAGATTGAGAAAACTGAGAAAGTCAAACACCTCGATTCACAGAGATAAGAGACTGGTAAAGAAACTTTTGCCTTATACATAAAAAAGGGGTCAGAGTCATTTTTTGGCCACAAATTGAATTTGTGCCTGTACGGTTATACTGTCATTGCGAATGAAATGAAGTCCCGATTTATCGGGACCACGGGCTTTGCCCTCGCAATGACCCTTCGGGTCAATTTTGTAGGTCCCGATTCATCGGGAC
>CAZJWT010000122.1:0-3850 GCA_964550005.1 uncultured Clostridia bacterium
AGCATCGTATCATATTCCTGCCATGGAAACAAAGTAGCGGAGAGAACTTCTAGCATTCACTGTTCCGTGTTCGATCTTCCTTACATATTTTTTAAGAATAACTTCACAGGCCTGTATAGGGTCAAGTGGAATACCTGCGGAAAGTGCATAAATATTACTTGTGCCGCAGGGAATAAATCCTATAGGAATGGAATTATTCGAAGATACCAAGCCATTAATCACCTCATTTAGAGTCCCGTCGCCTCCACAGACCACAATCAGGTCATACCCTTCCCTGCCCACTTTCTGAGCTTCCTGAAAGGCGCCATTTTTCTCTTTAGTCATGGCTAAACTGAGTAAATTATCCCTTCCCAGAATTTCTCTAATTCTAGGCAGGTAAGTTTCCACTTTCTTGCCACCAGACAAAGGATTTACAATTAATTTCATTCTCATATACTGAATCCCCTTATTTTTAGTAAGTATATCAAAGAATAGAGTCTCGGTCAAGCAAAAAACCATCCCTGACAAAAATGCTTGACAGAAAAGAAGATATTTTATAAAATCAAAAAAGAATGGAGACAGGAATATTAAGACAAATCGGTTTAATAATTGGCGCATATCTTTTGGGCTCGGTCTCTTCAGCATACTATGTTACAAAGTGGAAGAAGGGAGCCGATATACGAGAATTGGGTTCGGGTAATGCTGGAGCCAGGAATGTGATGTTAACGGTGGGAGCCTCCTTGGGGATTGGAGTAGCTATTTTCGATATACTTAAGGGTGCGGTGCCTATACTTTTTGCCAAGGCTCTCAAAATGCCCCCTCATACTATCACTCTCACAGCTCTGGCAGCAATTTCTGGACACAATTGGCCAATTTTTCTCCAGTTTCGTGGGGGTTCTGGCTTGGCAACTCTGGCAGGAGCGGTGCTTCCCCTGATGCCTCGCGAGGCCTTTCTTCTCTCTTTGGTGGGGATGGGATTAGGTTGGACTTGGTTACGTTTTCCTGCCTGGTGTCGGAAAGTGCCACCTATAGAGAGTAGCTGTCTGGTTATATATGTTATCTGTCCTTTTCTGGCATGGTGTTTTGGTGAGCCTATCTATTTAGTCACCCTTCCACTCTATTCGGGAGTCCCCGTAATTATCCGGCGTATCTCTCTCCTCAAAAACGGGCTGTATGAGCGGGTAACTAATCTCAAAAAATAGTTGGAAATCCCACCAAGGAATACTCTTTCCCTATTGCATTAGTTAACGAATTATGTTAGAATAACGCTTGTATTTTTTCATGTCCAAAAGTACTTCATAAGGGGAAGAGTTATGGACATTAGAAGAGAGATGGAAGAGATGGCAAGAAGTGCAAAGCTGGCATCGAGCACAATGGCAAATCTAAATTCTTCAGTGAAGAATAAAGCACTCCTTGCCATGGCTGAAGCTATCGAGGAGAGAGCTGAACATATCAAGTCCCAAAACAGGATAGACTTGAAAAAAGGTAAAGAAGAGGGTCTTTCTGCTGCGTTAATTGATAGGCTAACCTTAGATGATAAGAGAATTAGGAACATGGCTAAAGGTTTGAGAGAAATAGCGGAGCTGCCCGATCCGATTGGTGAAGTTATTGAAGAGAAAGTAAGGCCTAATGGTTTGAGAATCAAAAAAATCAGAGTTCCTCTGGGTGTTATAGCCATAATCTATGAATCGCGTCCCAATGTAACCTGTGATGCGGCAGGGCTGTGTCTTAAGGCAGGTAATGCGACTATCTTGCGCGGGGGTTCGGAGGCAATAAATTCTAATATTATTATCGCAGAGATCTTACAGGAGGCTAGTTATTCATCTGGAATTCCTCAAGGTGCGATCCAGTTAGTGGAGACTACCGAGAGAGAAGCAGTGTTCCAGCTCATAAAGCTGGATGAGTTTATTGATGTGGTAATTCCTCGAGGTGGTGAGGAGATGATCAAGAATATAAAAGCGAACTCTACCGTTCCAGTGATTTCTCATGGTAAAGGAGTCTGCCATACGTATGTAGATAGGGATGCTGATCTGGGAATGGCAGAAAGGATATGTTTTAATGCTAAGGTGCAGAGGCCAGGCGTGTGTAATGCTATGGAAACCCTTTTAGTCCATAAGGATATTGCAGGTGAATTCCTGCCCAGGATGATAAAGAAATTTGAGGAAGCGAAGGTGGAAATTCGCGGGGATGAGAAGGCGAAAAGAATCGTTCCGCATATTAAGAATGCCAGTGAAGACGATTGGAGTACTGAATATCTGGATTTGATTCTCTCAGTCAAAGTCGTTGACTCCCTCTCGGAAGCCATGGACCATATTAAGAGGTATGGATCGATGCACTCCGAGGCAGTTGTAACCAGGGATGAAGATGCGGCCCGAAGATTTCTAAACGAGGTCGATGCCTGTTCAGTTTTCTGGAATGCCTCCACCAGGTTTACGGATGGTGGAGAGTTCGGGATGGGAGCTGAGATTGGCATCTCCACGCAAAAACTCCATGCCCGAGGCCCAATGGGAGTGAGGGAGTTGACAAGTGCGAAGTTTCAAATATTTGGAAATGGGCAGATAAGGGAGTGAATTAATGTAGAGGCAGAGCGGTAGCTCTGCTATGAAAAGGCAAAGCTTGCGCTTTGCTGCTACAAAAAAGCTGTGTAGCGGCAGAGCAAAGCTCTGCGTTGTAGGGGCGATCCCGATGTATCGGGATGGTCGCCCAAGTGTAAGGGACGGCACAGAGTCCGTCCCCTACAGGGAACGCAAAGATTACGGTTTGTAGCTTTAGAAGGAGTAGCGAAGCGAAGCTTCGCATGATAAAAGTGGAGGCTGCAGGATGCGAATTGGGATTCTGGGAGGGACATTCAATCCCATCCACTATGGGCACTTATTTATCGCCAGTGAGGTTAAGGATAGACTTAAATTAGATAAGGTTATCTTTGTTCCGGCAGGAAAGGCACCACATAAGAATGTTAAAGGAACGAATCCTGATGAACGGTATGAGATGGTCTCTTTGGCGATAAAGGGGAATTATTCATTCGAAGTCTCTCCTATGGAGATAGAAAAGAGCAAAATCATAGACCGTCCCACTTTTACGCTGGAAACAATAGAAGGATTCATAAAGATTTATGGCAAGAGAACGAAAATCTATTTCATTGTTGGGTTAGACGAAATGTTACAAATTTCTACCTGGAAAGAACCGGAGAAGTTGCTGGAACTGTGCAAATTTGTGGTAGTTACAAGACCGGGTTATGAGTTAGGGAAACTGGATAAGAAAATAGCCTCTAAAGTTATAATAGTACAAGTCCCTGGCCTAGAGATCTCCGCTTCCGACATTCGAAAGAGAATAAAGGCTGGTAAGCCAATCAGATATTTATTGCCCCAATCGGTGGAACAGTATATCTGCAAGAAGAGACTATACTCTTAAAAGATGGAAAAACTAAGAGTTCCAATAGAGAAGCTAATTTTAGCTCTCCTATTAATTTCAATATCTCTATTTATCTTCTTTTCTTCTACCAGTAAGGTTTTTCGATTTATCAGACAGGGGAAGCGAATTAATATACTAATTTTGGGATGCGATGAGTTGAAGTTTGCCAAACATGCTGATGTAATAATGCTTTTGAGCTATGAACCCACAACAAGATTTGCGGATGTCCTATCGATTCCCCGTGACACTAAAGTTCCCTGCTCAAAAGAGCTATCCTGGCGTGGGTATAGGAAGATAAGTGAAATCTATGCCATGGTGTATAGGAAGAGTAAGGCCGTTCATGAGGCCTGTCTTTCTTCAAAGAAGCCAATTGAGGATGTTTTAGAGATGGAAATACCATTCTACTTGCAGATTAATTATCAGGGAGTGGTTAATATAGTTGATGCTATTGGTGGCATAA
>CAZJWT010000123.1:0-3757 GCA_964550005.1 uncultured Clostridia bacterium
AATAACTTAATTACTGGGCTCTGAAAAAGTCTTATTTTGGTCTGTCATTGCGAGCGTCCCGAGCAAAGCGAGGGAACAGCGTGGCAATCGACGAAGTCGTTGCGAGGCGAAGCCGTGGCAACCTCAAGAATAAATCTACGAGATTGCTTCACTTCGTTCGCAATGACACTCCGTGTCAGATTGCTTCGTCGCGGAGTTTATCCCGCACAATTATTGTGCGGGGCTCCTCGCAAAGACACGTGGCGGGACTTTTTCAGAGACCTTGGTTAATTTAATCTTCTCGTTCTGTGTCTTTCTAATTTGATTATGACATTTATTAGTTGGTTAATCTTTCTGTTTTCTATATTATCATACTTCTCCTTCAATAGCTCCTTTTGTCTTGGACTAATATCAGATTTGTCTATCGTATCGTTGAACAAGTCACTCAATTTCCAGAAGAAACTATGGAGAAGTTCGTGGAGAACTAGCTTCTTCAACTCGCATCGGCTCATCTTTATTGAATCCCAGGTATTAAACCTGAGATAGATACTCTTATTGGGGTTATCCACAAGGACTAATGCATAACATCCCCTCAAGTCATTATCTTCCCGAGTAGTCTTAAAGCGGGAAGTAATCGTGTATTCACCTAGATTAAGCAACTTCTTATAATCCCTTACCATATCCTTTATCGCCTTTTTCTTTCTCTCTCCTTTCATCGCTGCACCTCCATATATAGTACCTGTTAAAAAACCTGGCTCTGAGGCCAGGGTTTAGATTCATTTCTATTTATATATACTTAACTTTTCTGTTTAATCTGGTGGCGGGGGGCCGATTTGAACGGCCGACCTCCGGGTTATGAGCCCGACGAGCTACCAGACTGCTCCACCCCGCGTCCATTTATCATATATTAATTACCAGACCTTAAATTCTATCCGGCCATAGCCCCAATGAAACAAAACGGTTTATCTCAAGACAATAGCGCAAACTGAAGTTTGCGACTACCACATTCTCTTAACATCTTCCGTGCCGGAGGCCGGATTTGAACCGGCACGGGTATTAAATACCCATTGGATTTTAAGTCCAAGGCGTCTGCCAATTCCGCCACTCCGGCAAACCGCCCTTCTATTGTAAGAAAATAATCAGATTCAGTCAAGTCATTTTTCTTCTTGAGATTCGATGAATCTATACTTGGTTTCCCCAGGTTTAATCAACCCCAGTTCTTCACGTGCCAGGCTCTCAATATACTCGGGGTCGTTTTTCATTGCTTCCAGATCTTCTTTTAGTTTTTTATTCCCATCCTCCAGGCCCGCTATTCTCTGCTTTAACTGAACAATCTCCTTATTTAAGATTAACAAAGTCTGAAAATTCTTATTGGCAAAAAGAAATATAACTACACCAATTATAACAATTAAGATGAGTATCTTCCTATGAATTCTCTTTTTATGGATACTTATTCTCATTTTCTAAATCCTGAAATTCATCCTGCATTTCTTATTTGCCACTTGTAAAATTCTGCTTCTTCTCCTAACTCCTCTTCTATTCTCATCAGCCGGTTATACTTGCACAAACGTTCCGACCTGGCAGGGGCACCACTTTTAATCTGTCCAGCGTTAGTGGCCACTGCTATATCGGCCAATATGTCGTCTTCTGTCTCGCCAGAGCGGTGAGAGAATAAGCAAGTATATCTCGCTCTCTTTGCCATCTCCACAGTATCCAGCGTCTCGGTCAAAGTTCCAATCTGGTTGGGTTTAATCAGAATAGAATTTGCTACTTTTAGCTCGATTCCTTTCTTAAGCCTCTTCCTGTTTGTGACAAACAGGTCATCTCCGGTCAACTGTATCTTCTCACCCAACCTCTTGGTCAAGAGTTTCCAGCCATCCCAATCGTCTTCAGCCAAACCATCCTCAATGAAAATTATAGGATATCTCTTAATCAGGGACTCATAGAAATCAATCATCCCTGAAGCATCGTTTTCTTTCCCTTCTGCCTTCAAAATATATTTATCGCCAATATAAAAAGAGGATGCTGCAGCATCAATGCCTATGTAAATATCTTCCCCGGACTTATACCCCGCCTTCTCAATTCCCTGAACAATTAATTGGAGAGCCTCCTCGTTAGATTTCAAATCGGGAGCAAATCCGCCTTCATCCCCCAGAGCTGTCGATAGATTTTTTGCCTTTAGGATCGCTTTTAAATGATGGTAGGTTTCGACAGCATACCTCATCGCTTCGCGAAAAGAAGGAGCACCACCAGGTATAACCATAAATTCCTGGAGGTCTACATTATTGTCAGCATGTTTACCACCGTTCAGAATATTTAAACAGGGAACTGGGAGGATTTTAGCATTGGGACCTCCTATGTACTGATATAGTGGCAATTCCACTGCCTCGCTGGCGGCCTTGGCGCAGGCAAGAGAGACGCCCAGAATCGCATTTGCTCCCAATTTTGACTTATTTTCAGTCCCATCCAACTCAATCATTCTCTTATCGATGGACACCTGTTCAGTGGCATCTAAACCATACAGGGCTGGACCGATTACATCATTTACATTTGCTACTGCCTTCTGAACCCCTTTCCCCAGAAATCTCTTCATATCGCCATCCCTTAGCTCTATCGCTTCATGTTCTCCCGTCGATGCTCCAGAAGGAACGGCGGCCCTGCCCATTACCCCTCCTTCCAACACCACATCCACTTCGATGGTGGGGTTTCCGCGGGAGTCCAAAATCTCTCGTGCCCAGATATCAGTAATTGTTGTCATAATCTACCTCCTTAACCTCTATATCATCTCTTGTAGCAGCAAAGCGAAAGCTTTGCCTTCTGTTTAGTCCCGATTTATCGGGACCACTACATTATCTCTTGTAGCAGCAAAGCGAAAGCTTTGCCTTCCGTTTAGCAGAGCTTCGCTCTGCCGCTACATTTACTATTTTCCCACATCGCAATGTAAATCTTCGCCACCAGGTATCCCAATCCTGCCCCAAATAGAACATCAGCCGGAAAATGTGCCCCTACATAGATTCTGGAGAAACCGATTAGCATAGCCACTACCCAAAGGAGGGTTCCCAGTTCTGGAAACTCACCGGATAGAAAACTGACTAAACCAAAAGTTGAAGCAGTGTGTCCTGAAGGAAAGGAGTGCGCCCTCAGAACAGGACCTAAAATATGAATATCAGAAAAGACTGCACTTGGCCGAGGCGAGGGAAAGAAGTGCTTAATTACCTCAACCAGAATTCCTGCACTTATCAGGATTAAAACCAACTGGAGGAACTTCTTCCAGCCACGCACTCTCCACAACCCAAGCGCCACAATAGATAGCACTGTCCCATCTCCACAATAGGTTATGGGAAGCATTATAGTATCCAGCCAGTGGAAATGGAAATGGTTTATCTGGTAAAAGAGAAAATTATTTAACTCTGGCAAAAGATGGATGGCAACTCCCAGGGCCAATAATCCAATGCTGAGGAGAATCTTCTCTCTTTTCACTTCAGCCCCTCAAAATTCTGACAATAGTATAGGTAGAAGGTGCGCATTTCCCTCCCACCACGAACCAGCATCACTTCCTTCACAAGCTCAATCTTTTGAAATCTATATATATCGTTTGGGTCCTTAAAATATCGGCTGTGTGTTATATAGATTGCACTTTTTCCTTTAAGTTCCTCTATATCTTGCCAGAAATCGAACTGGCTCAGGCGACGAGGACGAAAAGTATATACCTCTTTCCGGGTGGCAAAGCTCAAATGGGCTCCATTCTGGTACCTGTCAGTTAGAAGAAAAACGGGCT
>CAZJWT010000124.1:0-500 GCA_964550005.1 uncultured Clostridia bacterium
TGGGGTTGGGTGGCTCTGCACATACCTTCCAGATATTTCCAGTAGTCGTCTACTTCTTTCTGTACCTTTTCCAGAAATTCCTTATTCTCTTCTTTTAATAGATGGCTGTATCTTCCCTGGCTCTTTATCCATTCAATGATTGGCTTTCTCTCTTTGGGGCGAATGGTTATTCTCCAGACTCCGTTCTCCACTTCAAAGAGGGGCCAGAATCCCGTATCTACTGCCAGTTTGGAAATCTCTACTGTCTTCTCCATTGGATAGCGCCATCCCCGATGGCAGGGCACAAGTATGTTGATGAATGCTGGCCCATCGGCTTTGAAGGCTTTCTCCGCCTTGTTGACCAGGTCTTTCCAATGGGATATTGACGCCTGGGCTACATAGGGGATATGGTGAGCTGCCACTATTGAAGTCAGGTCTTTCCGAAACTGCTCTTTGCCAGGCTTCACTTTTCCTGCTGGCTCAGTGGTTGTGGAAGCGCCGCAAGGAGTTGCCCCCGAGCG
>CAZJWT010000124.1:510-3648 GCA_964550005.1 uncultured Clostridia bacterium
GCCGGTATTGTGGACAACGATGCCATTGGCAACGAAGTTATGTTCGTCTTCTACCCTTAAATCCAGAGTCGGCTCTTTTCCCACTAATCTTATCCCTTTCACTTTTTCCATTGCAAAATGCTCATTACCAATCAAAAAGTTCTGATACTTATACTGACTGGGGTACTTCTCTAGATTCCATGGGCTCTTCTTGCTGAAACAGATATAGCCGTATCGGGAATCATTAAGGAGCTTCCTCTTGACGCAACTCGTTCCTCTCGGCTTAGTTTGATAGTGAATTTTTCCCACTCGGTAATCCATACTTTGAAGTAGAAGTCTTAAGGTTTCTAGAAGCTCACTACTTGCGGAAACATACCGCATACTATTGCCCGTTTGGTAGCCATCGGACAACATTAGTCCTTGAACAAATGCTTCCTTTTCTTCTTCCGTCAGTATAAATACCCAGGACGGAACCCTTTTATTCTTTGCACCCTGGCCAAAACCTAAGGAATCGATAAATTTTGCCATATTGACGGAATTAATGTAAACATACATTTCATCGGTCCGGAGGCAATTATTGAAAATGCCGTTGTGAAGACCGAGCAAGGCTCCCCTGCCCTGAGAATTCTCCGGTAAAGCAAAACCCACTTCTCCTTTTTTAGTTCTCACCCATCCGTCTCCAACATAGAGGCCTAGGTATTCCATCAATTCCGGGCTTGAGTATTCAGGTATGCTGACCTCGTTTAGTCTATTTACCTTATAATCTCCTTTCTTGACTTTGTTGAAATCGAACTTTTTTGATTTGCCTGGCACTAATTGTTTAGAAATAACGATTTCATCTCCAGAGGAGATATCTTTTAGTTCTTTCCAGACTAACTCGTTGATTTTGCCTCGTCCATTTCGCTTGAGAATGAGGAAAGGATGATTTGAAGTCGCCTTAATAGAATGGTGCATAGTGGATAGTTCATATACATCGTGCGTGCCATTATCAAATATTCCACTGCACCTTTTCAAAACCAACTGATGCGTCTTCATATCAAAGGCATAGACTTCCTCGCCCACTTTCATTTCGGTAATTATCTTAAGCCCGTCCTTGGTGGCTATTAAAGTAGAAAGGCTAAGACAATTCATGTAGGCTTCGTTGTCGTAGCAGACATAGACCATTTTGTGGCCTCTCTCCAGGGCTCCGGAGAGGGACTGTAGTCCTATGTCGTATGTTCCACCATCGCCGCCAAAGGCGACGAACTTTATCTCTTTCTTTATCTTTCCTTTCTTCTTTAAAGCCCTGTAGGCGGTCTCCACTCCGCTTATTGTGGCTGCCACGTTCTCAAAGGCATTATGTATGAAAGGCGACTTCCACGCTGTGTACGGATATATTGTGGTTGCTACTTCAAGACAGCCCGTAGCGCATCCTACTACAACAGGGTCTTCTGTTCCCAGTAGGACCTGCCGGACACCTATTGAAGCGCCGCAGCCCGCACATAGGCGGTGGCCTCCCGTGAGGATTTTTGGTCTTCTGGTTAGTTCTTTAATTGTTGCCATTATTGTCCCCCTCACCCACACCCTCTCCCCGAGGGGAGAGGCAATTTAACGAGGCAGAGCTAGCGCTCTGCTGCTACATATTTTCTACCCGCCCTTTCGGGCGGACTCCAAAGACGATTTGAGAAAAAAGCAGAGCTTCGCTCTGCTACTCCTATTATGAATACAATGTTATTCTCTTACGCCGAGATAGTTTACTGAAGTTGCAACTTTCTTCTGTTTAAGAATATTTTCGAGCTCCGTGTAAATTTTTTCTATGTCTTCAACGGTGATGTCTCTTCCTCCGAGCCCATAAATATAGTTTAGCATAAAAGGTTTCTCTTTATTCTCATAGAAGGCTGACCTTATCTCATTGAAAACAGGCCCGCCCTGATTGCTGAATGTGTCGCTTCTGTCAAGTATGGCTACTGCCTTTGCTTTGGAAAGTGCATCTACGATCTCTTTTGCCGGGAAAGGGCGGAAAAATCTCAATTTCACCATTCCTACCTTAATGCCTTTTGCCCGCAGCCGATCCACTGTTGTCTTAGCTGTTCCGCAGGTGGAGCTCAGACAGAGAACTGCCAGGTCTGCACCATCCATCTTATACTCTTCCAGGTAACTGAGCCTCTTTCCTGCGAGCTTCTCAAACTCCTTGACGACCCTTGGTATTGCTGTATACGCCTTTCTCATTGCCTCTGCCTCTTGCCTCTTGTGCTCGAAATAGTAGTCCTGTAAATCGAGCGGGCCGTATGTTACAGGATTTTCAATATCTAAAAGGGAATATTTTGCTTTTTTCTCCCCCACCCAATCTTTTACTACTTTATCGTCGAGAAGCTCAATCCTCTCCACGGCGTGGCTGGTTATGAACCCATCGAGGCATACCATCACTGGAAGAAGTATCTCCTCATCCTCTGCAATCCTCACTGCCAAAAGAACCGATTCGTATGCTTCCTGTCCATTCTCGCAATATATCTGTATCCAGCCGGCATCTCTGGCTCCCATAGAATCTGAATGGTCGCAATGGATGTTTATGGGCGCAGATAGCGCCCGATTGACCACAGGCATCACGATAGGAAGCCTTAATGCGGAAGCTATGTACACTATCTCCCACATCAGCGCGAGACCCTGAGAAGATGTGGCAGTCATTGCCCTTACCCCGGATGCGGCTGCGCCCACACAGGCGCTCATTGCGCTGTGTTCTGATTCTACGGGAATTGTCTCTGTATCCACTTCGCCATCAGCCACAAAGCGTGAAAATGCCATCACAATCTCTGTCTGGGGAGTAATGGGATAGGCTGCCACCACGTCAGGATTTATCTGGCGCATTGCCTCGGCAACTGCTTCATTTCCCGTTATGGCTATTGTCTCTTTCATTATTATCCTCCAATTTACAGCAGAGCTTCGCTCTGCAGCTACAATACTACAATTACCCCTCACCCCGACCCTCTCCCCGAAGGGGAGAGGACAGTACATAGCAAAACTATTCTTTTACCATCTCAATGCATTTTACAGGGCATATCGCGGCGCAGATTCCGCAGCCCTTGCAGTGGTCGTAATCGAATCCGACTATCTTCTCCTCAGACACAAGGATAGATGAATCAGGACAGTATATCCAGCAGTTGAGGCAGTTAGTGCACTTCT
>CAZJWT010000125.1:0-3645 GCA_964550005.1 uncultured Clostridia bacterium
GCCCGGCTGATTTGAACATGGACCCCGAAAATAGAAAGGTGTTTTCAGACGACCTCTTGGCTAAGGGAAGCGTGGATGGGGTGGAACTACCATTACGAAAGAAAGACGGGGCTGCTTTTTGGGGCTCGGTTACCGCCAGGGTGGTGTATGATGAGAATGGAAAAAATCCTTATTTTGATTGCACGATTATGGACATCACTGCTCGCAAACGTGCTGAAGATGAATTAAAGAAAAGAATGCGCGAGTTGGAGACGTTCCAGAAAGTTGGGGTGGGAAGGGAACTTAAAATGGTGGAGTTGAAGAAAAGGATAAAGGAATTGGAGACAAGGTTGCGGGAGAATGAGCGTATATTAAACAGATAAAGAGGGGAATCAAAATGAAAAAATTAATTACAGGAATTATCGCGTTAGCGGTCTTTCTGTTTACGATTTTTTCAGGGATAGGAGCGAAAGCAAGAGAAGGGCCGGTGGTAAGTGTCGGGTATGGCTGGAGCATAGAGCCCAATGAACGGACAGCAATGGAAGAGGCGGTTTCTATGGCAAAGAAACAATTGGGAGGAGTGGCGCCTGAGTATATCCTTCTCTTTTCTACTGTGGGTTATGATTCGGAGAAAATTCTCCGGGAAGCAAGGAGGCTCTTTGGAGAAAGAGTGCAAATCTATGGCGGCACTTCCAGCGGGGCGGTGTTTACTTTGGGTGGTTATCATATGGCTAAATCCGGCTCATTGGCCCTCTTGGCTGTGGCTTCTCACAGGATAACCTTTGGAGTGGGAGGTGCATCCTTACAAGGGGTGAAATCGGCAAGGGAAGCCGGAACGAAGGCGATTCTGGAAGCAATTGAGAATGCAGGGAAAAAGAAAGCAGACAAGCCAAAACTGGTTCTGATGACAGCAGCACCAGGAAAAGAAGAGGAAATTCTACTGGGTGTTGAAGATGTAGTCGGTAAAGAAGTCCCCATATTTGGAGGTAGTGCTGGAGATAATGATGATAGCGGAAAGTGGAAGGAGTTCGCCAATGGTGAAGTATATGGTGATGGGGTCGCCTTGACCGCGGTGTACACCGACCTTAGGATTGGCTGGGCATTTGAAAGTGGATATCTGAGAACTGAACGGAGTGGCATTGCCACCAAAGTTGAAGGAAGGGCCATTTATGAAATAGACAACAAGCCAGCAGCACAGGTTTACGACGCCTGGATAGGCGGAGAGCTCACTGAGATTCTCAAAACAGAAAAAGAGAAGCTCTCCGTTCAAGCAAGGACTGCTTTCTATCCACTGGCAAAGGTCATCCGGGGGAAGAGCGGGGAGACCTACTATGTTTCCATGCATCCACAACTGTTTGGGAGTTCTCAAAAAACTCTCCAGGTGGGTACTAATGTGGAAAATGGTGGTCAGCTTCTTCTTATGCGCGGTAGCTGGGAATTACTTCTCAACAGGGCAAGGACCACAAGCCTGCAAGCAACGGTAAGAGGAAGAATCCTTCCGCGAGACTTAGCGTTCGGAATATCCATCTTCTGCGCTGGCACGATGTGGGCTATTCCTTCAGAAGAGAGGTCCAAGATTCCTCTACTGGTTAACGATGCTTTGGTGGGCGCACCTTTCATTGGTAGTTTCACCTTTGGAGAACAGGGTTTCTTACCGGGAGTGGGAAATGTACATGGAAATCTGGTAAGTGCAGCCGTCGTCTTCAGCAATAAATAGAGTAAAAGGAGTAAAAGGGGTCAGAGTCATTTTTTCCGATACATGTGGTTTGCTCTTTTTAATTGTTGGAGTCCCCCCGATTTCATCGGGGGTCTTTCTGCCCTTTCGAGCGGACTCCAAACCCCTCTGGGGGAAAATCACTCTGACCCCATTTTTCTCATTTTTCTGAATGGAGTGGATGGCGAGATGAGAAAGAGAGCAAATCGTGATTTCAAGAGAAGGTCAAGTCTTTTTATTAAAGTCTTTTCTTTGATGGCTGGTTTGGCTATTGGGATATCGATACCGAGTATCATCGTATTCACCACTCACCACATAAAAAAGATGAAGAATGTTTTGGTCGAAAACAACAAGCTACTAGCCCAACTCGCTTCTATGAACGTTCAGTCTGGTTACTTTTTGCAGCAGTGGCCTTTTGAAATTCTTAAGAAGATTAAAGATAATGAGAACATCGTTTATTGGAGAGTAGTCAAGCCGGATGGAGAAATTCACCTGGCTGACGATGCGAAATTCTGGGGGAGGAGAATTCAGGATGATGCTGTAGCCACAGGGGATACCGTGGTAAGAGAGGACATTTTTTCCGAGAGCGGAGAAAGAATAGGAGTTATAGTTACGCCATTAAATATAGAGGAGAATGGCAAACCGTGGACTTTCTGGTTAGGATATTCACTTGAGCCGATTTTCCTTATAAGAAGGAAGGTGCTATTTTTGAGTCTTGGTGTGGAGCTCTTGACGGTGGTCCTCGTTGGATTTCTTTCTTACTATTTTTCTAAAGGGATTACCAGACCTGTGAGAGAGTTAGTAGAGGGAACGAAAGCTATATCCGAGGGGAATCTTGATTATGAAATAACGGCAGAGTCCCATGATGAAATTGGACAACTGGCAGATTCGTTTAACAAGATGGCTTGTGATTTAAAGAGAACAACTATTTCCAGAGACTACTTTGACAACATAATCAGGAGTATGATTGACACTTTAGTTATCTTCGACTCCCAAGGAAAAATTAAGATGGCGAATAAGGCAGCTCTTAACCTTCTAGAGTATAGGGAAGACGAACTAATGGGAAGGGATGGGGGTATACTGTTTGCAGAAGGCGAGACACTGTTCAGGAAGGAAAAATTAGTAGAACTAATCGAGAGTGGTAAAATCAGGAATTTTGATACCACATACCTAACCAAGTCTGGAGAAAAAATTCCTGTCAGTTTTAGCGGGTCTATTATGAGAGATGCTAAGGGAGAAATTGAAGGGATTATTGGTGTTGCCAAGGATATGAGAAAGACTCAAAAGCTCATTTCTGAACTGAAAGCGGCGAATTTAGAACTTACCGCGAGTAAGAACGCAATGTTAAATATGTTGGAAGATTTAGATGAGTCGAATAGGGAGTTAAAGGCTCTCCAGTCTCAACTTCTCCAGGTGGAGAAAATGACAGCAGTAGGTAGATTAGCAGCGGGAGTTGCTCATGAGATAAATAATCCGTTATCTGGAGTTTTAGGTTTTGCCCAGGTGCTTCTACAGGAGATACCAGAAGCTAATGACTGGCGGGAGGATGTGAAAAAGATTGAGGAGGGAGCTAGGCGCTGTAAGAAGATTGTTTCCAACCTTCTGACTTTTTCCAGGCAAGAGGAATTTAATTTAGAGCTCGCTGACATCGGAGAAGTAATTGATTCCACTCTCAGCCTGTGCGAGAATCAAATCTTATTGGAGAACGTCAGGGTAATTAAGGATTATGAGAAAAAATTACCTAAGTTAAGAATAAGCATTCCTCAAATAGAACAGGTCTTTCTCAATTTGATTACCAATGCGATTCAGGCTATGGTCCGGGGAGGAGAACTGAACATTTCTACTCACCTGGGGAATGGAGGAGATTCTGTAGAAATTTCTTTTGTTGATACTGGGAAGGGAATGAATAAAGAAATTTTGCCTAAAATATTTGAACCGTTCTTTACCACTCA
>CAZJWT010000126.1:0-3595 GCA_964550005.1 uncultured Clostridia bacterium
CAGGACCGTCTTTACAAACATAATACTTACCTAATGCACAGTGTCCACATTTGCCGAGACCGCAGGACATATTCTTCTCCATAGAAAGGTAGATATTCTCCGGCTTATATCCTAAATTCATCAACTTTAGCGTACTGAATTTCATCATAATGGGAGGTCCGCAAACCACAGCCACAGAATTTCTTAAATTTATCTTGACCTTGTCGAGAAGCACGGTCACCAGTCCTTCAGTTTCCTGCCATCCGGGAGCTGCTTTATCTACGCTTCTCAAGATTTCTAATTTCTCTTTCTTTTTCCATTCCGGAAAGATGTATTCATAAACTATGTCCTCAGGAGTCCTCGCTCCATAACAGAGAACTATCCGTCTGAACTTATCCACATCTTCAAGCAGAGTAAGAAGTAGAGACCTGAGGGGTGCCATGCCTACTCCGCCGCCAACAATCAAAACTTCCTTATTATAGAAATCATCGAGAGGATATCCACGACCATAAGGACCTCGAATACCTACGATTTCTCCCTCTCCCATCTCATGCAATTTGTCGGTTAGAAGTCCAGCCTTCATTACGGTTAGCTCCATCTTTTCAGTCTGGTAGGGAGAAGAAGAGGGAGTAAACGGCGCCTCGCCAATACCATGTATAGTTAGTTGAACAAATTGACCAGTTTCGAATTTGATTTCTCGGCTGGGCTTTAACACAAAGGTCTTTATGTTAGGAGTCTCATCAATAATCTTCTCAAGTTTCGCTTCAACTGGCAAATAGGGATTCTTTATAAGTTCGTGGTTCATAGTTCGTAGTTCATAGTTTATAGTTACATCTTCATAGAACTAATTACTATGAACTTCTCCCTTCTAATTTTTTTATCACTTCTCTTTTGTCTATTTTTCCTTGGCAGGCTTCCACACAGCGACCACAACCCGTACAGGCTACAATTCCAAAATTTTCTGGCCTGTACTCGTATTTGCACAAATATCTATTCCTTAACCTTTCATATAATTTTGCCCGGGGATTGATGCCTGCAGCTACCCTGGCAAAACCGGTATGTTGACAGGAATCCCAAAACTTAACTTTCGGGAATTTACCCCCATCTTTTGTGTCCACAAGGAGAAAACAGTAACAGGAAGGGCATATGTTAGTACAGGCTCCACACTCTACACAGGTTTTGGCTGCTTCTTCCCAGACAGGTGAAGTATATTCTTCTTTTACAATAGATGGGAAAGGTCTCTTGGTCTTAAATTCCCTGTTTATCTCTACCACTTTCTCTCTCACTTCTTTTCTCTTCTTTTCTCTCTTTTCTATTAAGTCTGAAGTCACATCTTTCAGATCTTCTCTTATAGGAGCGATAAAACTCTCCCCTTTTGGGGAACCCACTTCCAGAAGAAAGCCATTATCTATTGGAGAGAGATTGAGGTCAAAGCCCCCTTCTGGGAAAGGATTATTGTCCAGCAAAGCACAAAAACATGTGTCTTTCGGTTGATAGCAATCGGAGGAAACAATAAGGGTCTTGTCTCTTCTCTCTTTATAAAAAGGGTCCACAAACTCTCCTTCCAGAAAAATTTTATCCATAACTGAAAGCGCCTTAAGGTCACAGTTTTTAACTCCCAGAACTATCGTTTTCTCTGGCTGAGGAGTAACCTCTGTTACCTTTTCCTGAGGTAAAGAGAAGAAGGTCTTGAGAGGTTGAACTGCTCGATAAGTGCCGTAAATGGTCTTGTCAACATTTTCCAGAACCAACACCTGATAGGCCAGATCATCAAAAACCTCTTGTGGAGCATAAATACAATAAGTTTTCAAAATCTGCTCCAGAAATTTCTCCCAATCTGCTATATTTATATAAAATTTCATATTGATAATCCCGAAAGTTTGTGAATTATTTCACAAAACTCCTTAAAAAATTTAATACCTGCCTATTTTGAGCCTGGATTGTACAAAATAGATTGAGCAAGTGTCAAGTTATTCTTCAAAATTTACTTAGTCAAGAAACAGCTCAAGCTTTGTAGCTCTGTAGCCAGGTCTATATTTCTTAACTTCAACCCTTCTGGCGCAGCCAGTTTATAAGGGGCAAAGTTTAAAATCGCTTTCACCCCTGACTGAATTAAGATTTCAGCAACCTGTTGGGCAGCAAAATAAGGTACAGCGATGATTGCAATTTTTATTCCTCTCTCCTTTACTACTTGTGGTATCTCTTTTATATCCAGAATTTCCACTCCCTGCCAGGTCTTTCCTATCTTTGTTGGCGAGTTGTCAAAGATAACTGAAATTTCAAATCCATATTGGTGGAATCCCGGATATGCAGAAAGCGCCCTTCCTAGATTTCCGGCCCCAACAATGGCCACCGGCCATCTTCTATTTAACCCTAAAATTTTTTCCAGTTTTTTAGAAAGCTTCCTTACATTGTAGCCTTTTCCTCGAAAGCCAAAATGGCCGAAATATGCAAAGTCTCGCCGTATTTGAGCCGACTTAAAGTGCATCTTTTGTCCTAACTCTTCTGAGGTAATAAGTGGCTTCCCTCTTTTTGCCAGAAACCTGAGGTAACGGGAGTATATAGAAAGACGACCGATTGTGTTTTCTGGAATCTTAGCTATTCTCATCTTTTCCCAAATAGACTATTCTATACAGAATCCCCACAAAGAAGGCTCCACCAATTATGTTCCCTATGGTCACTGGAATTAAGTTCCTGAGAAAAAATCCGCCCCAGCTGAGATTCGCTAAATCAAGGCCTGCCTTCGCCGCCACCAGAGTATTTTTTAGAAGAATGCCCATAGGTATAAAATACATATTCGCTATGCTGTGTTCAAATCCTGAAGCAACGAAAGCCATAATCGGAAAGTAGATCCCGAATATCTTTCCTACTACTGAATTACTGCTCATCGCCAACCAAATTGCTAAACATACCAGCCAGTTACAACCAATTCCCCTGAAGAACGCTTCCCACCACCCCAGATTACATTTAGACAGAGCAATTTCCAATGCTCTAATACCTACTCCCATTTCTCCAACTTTCCAGAGACCGCCTCCAAACATAATTCCCACCAACGCCAGGGATCCCACGAAATTGGCAAAGTAAATCCAGAACCAATTCTTCACCATCTTTATATGTGTAATCTTGCCACCGGCCAAGCCAAGTGCCATCAAGCAATTGCCGGTAAACAGTTCTGCTCCTCCAATCACTACCAACATCAGTCCCACGCTAAAAGCACTGCCGGCCATGAATCTGGCCATTCCACTTCCCAGACGTTCACTCATATCATAGGTAACGATCGTTGAAAGCTCTGCACCAAAGCCTATGTAAGCACCGGCAAGTATTCCCAGAATTAGTAACTGAAGCCAAGATAATTTACACTTGGCCTGGGCAGTTTCTGATACAAGTTCCGCAATTCTTTTTGGTGGATTAAACCCTTCCATCTAACTCTCCTCCATTATTTCTTTTTATAAGCTTCCAAATAGTTGTCACAATATATCTGCTTCCCCATTAAGAGTTCAGCAGTAATCATACTATCCATTAAATCTTTATCTAAGGGGTCCAGAATTGCCGCATCCAGACCACAAGCAATGGCCATTGCAAGGTAGGTTCGGTTGACTAAGGGACGATCGAGTGT
>CAZJWT010000127.1:0-3595 GCA_964550005.1 uncultured Clostridia bacterium
CAGTTGACCAAGCCTGAATTTTGCAAGAGACACCAGAAAGTAATCGATGACATCAAAGAAGGCAGTCTGAAGGTCGACCGTTGAAAAATGAACGGGGAAACTTTAGGAAAGGGTGATAGTCGCGTAGGGGCGACCTGTATGGCCGCGCAATGCAACCTTGCTTTCGCAAGGATTCCATAATGTTTTGGAGTCCTCCCGAAAGGGAGGGTAAATGTAATTCCCGATAAGTCGGGGGCTTGGGTAAAAATGTAATCAATCGAAGTCGTTGCGAGCCCCGGAGGGGCGTGGCAATCTGGTGCATAAATCTATGAGATTGCTTCACTTCGTTCGCAATGACACTTCGTGTCAGTCGGGAAGCTATGTGCAAAAGTTAGGAGTAGCGAAGCGAAGCTTCGCAATTATAACGTCCCGATTTATCGGGACTACTCCAACTTCCACTTTAGCGGAAGGATGAGTTCACATAGGAGGAATCAATGGCTAAGACTTTTGCAGAGATTAACGAAAAGATTAAAAAGGGTGAAGCTGTGGTGGTAACTGCTGAAGAGGTTATCGACCTTGTGAGAAAGAAGGGAGAAAAGAGAGTGGCTAAGGAAGTAGACGTGGTAACCACAGCTACCTTTGGGCCAATGTGTTCCTCTGGAGCTTTACTGAATTTCGGGCATACTGATCCGCCTATGAAGATGCAGAAGGTATGGTTGAATGATGTTCCAGCCTATGCCGGGGTGGCGGCAGTCGATGCTTATATTGGAGCAACTGAGCTTTCCGAAACCAGAGGGATGGAATATGGCGGGGCTCATGTGATTGAGGATTTGATTTCGGGCAAAAAGGTGAGCCTTAGAGCTACTGCATATGGAACAGACTGTTATCCCAGGAAAGAATTTGAATCTTACATTACCCTAAGCTCGATCAATCAGGCAATTCTTTTCAATCCAAGAAACGCTTATCAAAATTATTCGGTAGCTATGAACTCATCCGATAGAACAATCTATACATATATGGGCGTTCTGTTGCCTAACTTCGGCAATGCAAATTATTGCAACTGTTCGCAGCTTTCCCCTTTAATAAATGACCCTTTATATCGGACTATTGGTTTGGGGACGAGGATATTTCTCGGCGGAGGACAAGGTTACATTGCCTGGGAGGGTACACAACATAATCCGCTCCAGATTAGGAATAAGAAAACCAAAATACCGATAGCTCCCGCAGGAACCCTGTGTCTGATAGGCAATTTGAAAGAGATGAGCCGCAATTTTTTAAGGGCAGCGATTTTCTACAAGTATGGTGTTACCCTGTTTGTAGGGATTGGGATACCCATCCCTATCCTCGATGAAGAGATGGCACATTTTGTCTCCATCTCTGATGAGGACATATATACTACAGTAGTCGATTACAGTATTCCCAGAAGAGAAAGACCAAATCTCGGAAGAGTAAGTTATAAGGAGTTACGGAGTGGCGAAATTGAAATAAGAGGGAAGAAAATTCCCACTGCGCCACTCTCTAGCCTTTACAAAGCCAGAGAGATAGCTCGCATCCTGAAAGAGTGGATTAAAAAAGGGAAGTTCTTCTTACAAGAGCCTATTCAGCGGCTGCCACTTGACGAGAAATTTAAGTCTTTAGATATTAGACCATAGACATTATGGGTTTGGCAAAAGTAATTTGCACAGATTGAATCTGTGCCTACAAGTCTTTGTAGGCACAATTTCAAATGACACAGAGTGTCATTGCGAACGGAGTGAAGTCCCGATTCATCGGGACTCGCAATGACATTTGGAAACAATGAGGAGGTATGGATGGCGAAAAAGAGAATAGTTTTAACCTTTCCTCCCGAATTGGTTAGTCAACCGATAATTTACCACTTGGTTAAGGATTACGATTTAGTTCTGAACATCCTGCGCGCTCAGGTTACCCCTAAAGAGGAAGGGAAAATGGTACTGGAGCTGGAAGGGGACAGGGAAGGAATTAACAGGGGACTGAAATATCTGGAAGATAGGAAAGTCGGTATCCAGCCACTGGCCAAGGATATAAAGCTGGATGAACAGCAATGTATCTCGTGTGGGGCATGCATAGCTGTCTGCAGCCCGAGGGCACTGTCAATGAATAGAGAGAGCTGGAAATTGGAATTTGACCGAGACAGATGCCTCCTCTGTGGCCTCTGCGTACCCGCCTGCCCCCTTGGGGTCATCCAGATAGAGTTCGAATAGTAAGAGCAGAAAAGTATGATGAAAAGAGTTGTGGTGGCAATGTCCGGCGGGGTCGATTCCTCGACTACAGCAGCAATACTAAAAGAGGAAGGATACGATGTAATAGGGATATCTATGCATCTCTATCCTTTTTGTGGGAAGACTCTTCATCCATCCTCGCGAAAGACTCAGTGTTGTAGTTTACAGGGGATTAATGATGCGCGGAGTGTGGCGCTCAAGTTGAAAATTCCCTTTTATGTCTTGAATTTCGAGAAGGAATTTCAGGAGAAGGTTATTGACTATTTCTGCCACGAGTACCAGAGAGGCAGGACTCCTAATCCCTGTGTCCTCTGTAATCGGGAGATGAAATTCAAGCTGCTATGGGAAAAAGCAAAAGCGTTAGGGGCTCAATATTTGGCTACAGGCCATTATGCCAGAATAGAAAAGAACTCCGGACGATATGCTTTGAAAAAAGGAGTAGAAGGGAATGGAGATCAATCCTACTTCTTATATACTTTAACACAAGAGCAGATGGCACAAATTTTGATGGTTTTGGGAGGTTACGGGAAGGAAGAGGTCCGAAAGATCGCCAGAAAATTCGGGCTGGCTGTGGCTGAGAAAGAAGCAAGTCAAGAGATCTGTTTTATAGACGGAGATTATCGAAAATTTTTGTCTTCCCACTTTCCTTCCATTCCTGGTGATATAGTTGACGTTAACGGAAATGTTCTGGGCAGGCACGATGGTGTAGCTTCTTATACTGTTGGTCAAAGAAGAGGAGTGGGAGCTTATGGGAGACCTTTTTATGTAGTTTCAATCGATCCTGAGCATAACAGGATTGTCGTGGGTCCTGAGGAGGAACTATTTTCTGAGGAGCTTATTGCAGAGAATTTACACTTTATATTACCGGAAAAAGTAGAAGGGAGCCTGGACGTAGTAGCTAAAATAAGATACAGGCACGCGGGAGAGGAAGCAGTAGTATCTCCTATGGCTGATGGCAAAGCAGTAGTCAGATTTAAAAAGCCTGTTCGATCAGCTACTCCTGGGCAGGCAGTAGTGTTTTATGATGGAGATGTGGTTCTGGGAGGAGGAACGATAGAAAAAATAGTCAAACGAGTTCGTAGTAATTAGTTCATAGTTCGTAGTTCGTAGTTCGTAGTTCGTAGTCTATGAACGATGAACTAAAGCGAACGAAGTGAGCGTGACTACGAACTATTTAAGGAGGTTGTATTGAAAGTTTTTATTACTGTTTCTCTGATATTATTTTCAGCTATTTCCTGTTTTGCTAAAGAGTCTTCTCCCATTCTCTATAATTCTTTTGACGGAATACCTATAGGAGCAAAGCCGAGGGGAATGGGAGAATCGTTTGTTGCTTTAGTCGACAACGCCGATGCTCCTTACTGGAATCCTGCTGGATT
>CAZJWT010000128.1:0-3561 GCA_964550005.1 uncultured Clostridia bacterium
CGTTTGTTGCTTTAGTCGACAACGCCGATGCTCCTTACTGGAATCCTGCTGGATTGGTTTTCTTGAAGAGCAATGTATGTACTTTTATGTTTGATCTGGCAAGGAGTGGGGCGAGAAGGAAGGCTATTGTAAGCGGAGAACCCTTGCAGGGTAAGTGGTTCACTTACTTATCTTTTTGTAGTAGCATGGGAGGGTTGAGCTGGCGACCTTTATCCAATTTTAGAGAAGAAGATAAATCTCTTTACGCTGAGCGAGAGGTTAAGATTAGCAAATATACACTATCCTTTGCTATTCCCTACACTTCAGGCATTTCCTTCGGGATGAATATGAGTTACCTTTATGGCTCGCTGGGAATTGCTCAAGATGGCCCGCCGCCTCACGCAAACGTCTCTACAGGAAATGGGTGGGGTTTAGATTGGGGGATGATTTACACTCATTCCCCATTGCTCAAGATGGGAATCTTTTTAGAGAATGGTCCTGCTTACATTTACTGGAGCGATTACCGTTCCGATCGCTTGCCATTAAATCTCAGAGTGGGTATGGGGCTTAAGATGGCAAAATTTTTGACCCTTGCTTCCGATTTTGAGCAGAGATTCTATGTAAGGAAGAATGGTGGTGCGAAGTCACTGGCAGTGTACCACTTGGGCTTGGAGTATATTCTTACTCGCAATATTTCTCTCCGGCTGGGAACGTTCGGTGAGAATTTCAGTGAGAAGAGGAAAGTAAATTATACTTATGGTCTTGGCTACACCGGGGACTCGTATCTTTTAGATTTTGCCCTAAAGAGATATTATCTCGATGGTATCGGTACCCAGGCAGCTATTTATAGTTATCTCTGTTCTTTGAGTTTACCTTTTTGAATTGGTAATGACTTCAGGCGGGTTTTACGATTTTGCCTGCGGTGATGCATTGGGTACATACGTAGGCTTTCTTTTTTCTTCCGTTTAGAACTATGTTCACTTTTTGCAAATTGGGTTTAAATTTTCGTCTTGTCTTGTGGTGAGAATGACTGATGTTAGAACCAGAGCGCACAGATTTGCCACAGATTACGCATTTCTTAGGCATTTTATATTCTCCTATTAAGATTTTAATTAGTTTAGCAAAATATAAAAATAATTGCAAGAATATTTTAAATCAAAAACACCAATCTTAAAGTCAGAAAGGTAGTTTGTGAGGAACATTGCAATTTTTAACGAGGAAGTCATCTCGGCCACATCTTTAAATAAGTTCCGACCTGTCGGAACGTCTGTGGAGAGATGGCTTCCGCAGTGTTAAAAAAATTGCCAGAGACGAACAAACTGGCTTTCTAACTGCAAAGAGTTAGGTTCTACTTTACTGTTTTTGTAATTCTCATGAAAGATTTAAATATGTCGGTTCAGTTCCTAAAGGGTGTGGGACCCGAGAGAGCGAGAGTACTGAAGAAAATCGGTATTGAGACAATAGGTGACCTTATTACCTATTTTCCCTTCCGGCATGAAGATCGCGCCCGTTTGAAGCTCCTTGGACAAATCACCGATGGGGAAGAGGCCACTATTCTGGCGGTAGTTGCTGAGCACCAGATTACATTTACCAGAAGGGGAAAGCCCCTTCTGAAGATTCTCCTTGAAGATGGTAGTGGCAGGGCAACAATGGTCTGCTTTAACCAGCTCTACTTGAAAGAGTCCCTACCTCCTGGCACTTCAGTTGTTCTGCACGGTAAATTTGAACGCACCTTTCGTGATTTACAGATTACCAATTTTACTTACGAGAAACTAACAGGAAAAGAAGATGACTTAATTCATACTAAAAGAATTGTCCCCATATATCAAGTTACCTCAAAGCTAAATCTACGGTTATTGAGGACACTGATTAAGAGAACGCTCGATTCTTACCTCCCATGTTTAAAAGAGACCCTATCGGAAACCATCCTTAGAAAATATGATCTGATGCCTTATCACGAAGCTGTATATGATATGCACTTTCCCTCTAACTGGGAGAAAGAAGAGGCTGCCCGGAGGAGGCTCATATTTGAGGAGTTTTTCTTCTGGGAATTGGCTTTGGCGTTGAGAAGACGGCGTGTGAAGATGATAGAGAAGAATAGGAAGTATCAGCTAAAAAAAAATCTCTTAACGGCCTTTAAACAGAAGCTACCCTTCGATTTCACGTCCGCTCAGAAAAGAGTAATTAGAGAAATTTTTAATGACCTTATGTCACCCAGGCCAATGAATAGGCTCCTCCAGGGCGATGTGGGAAGTGGCAAGACAGTGGTGGCTCTATCAGCCATTCTCTTAGTTTTAGAGAATGGCTATCAGGCTGCGGTGATGGCTCCCACTGAAATTTTAGCTGAACAACATTATCTGACTTTGCGCAAGATGCTGGAGGGTTTAGAAGTTAAACTGGAATTGGCTACAGGAAGAATGGGACAGAAGAGAAAGAGAGAGCTTTACCAGAGAATTGCCGGGGGAGAATCTCAGATAATTATCGGCACTCACGCATTAATTGAACAGGGGGTCAGATTTTCCAATTTAGCTCTGGCAGTCATTGACGAACAGCATAGGTTCGGAGTCATGCAGAGGGCGACTTTGAGGAAGAAGGGGGAAAATCTGGATACCCTGGTAATGACGGCTACGCCAATACCTCGCACATTAGCCCTAACAGTTTACGGAGACCTGGATGTTTCCGTAATCGATCAATTACCGCCGGGAAGGAGAAAAGTCCTCACCCAGAGGCTTTCTGAAGAGGAAGCTTATCAGATAGTTATCGACGGGGTAAGAAAAGGACAACAGGCTTACATTGTCTATCCAATAATTAATGAGTCGGATAAGTTGGAATTACGGGCTGCAGTGGAAATGGCAGAGAAATTGATGGCTACTGTATTTAGAGACTTCAGGGTTGGTCTCTTGCACGGCCAAATGAAGAGTGAACAGAAGGAACGCGTGATGATGAAATTTTTGAACAAGGAATTTGATATTTTAATTACCACCAGCATAATTGAGGTGGGTATCGATGTGGTCAATGCCTGTTTGATGGTTATTGAGCACAGTGAAAGGTTTGGGTTGGCTAGTTTACACCAACTGCGAGGAAGGGTAGGGAGAGGGACTGAACAGTCCCTTTGCATTTTGCTCGGACAACCTAAGACGGAGGAAGCAAAGAAGAGATTGCAAATTATGATGGAAACTAATGACGGATTTCGCATTGCAGAAGAGGACTTGAGATTACGGGGTGCTGGGGAATTCTTTGGCACTCAGCAGCACGGAGTTCCTGAATTTAGAATTGGTAATATCATTTCTGACTATAGTGAACTGGAACTAGCACGCCGGGAGGCTTTCCATCTGATTAATAGAGACCCGCTTCTCACCCTTCCGGAAAACGGAGTAATTAGACAAAGGTTTAAAGAGAAATTTAGAAAGAGATTCGGCCTGGCAGGCGTGGCATAATCAGTTCTGCACAGATTGAATCTGTGCCTACAACGACTATGTTGTCATTGCGAACCCTTCGCCCTCTGTCATTCTGACCTTGAGCGAAACGAAGGGGAAGAATCTCAACATACTGCTCAGGGTAAACTCCGTGAAGTCCCGATTC
>CAZJWT010000129.1:0-3407 GCA_964550005.1 uncultured Clostridia bacterium
ACCTGCCAGGAATATATGTGCTCCTCCTTTCTCCTCAATTTCCTTACTCATACTCCTTGGATGTTTCTTCATAGCTTTGATAAATGGTTTCTGAATCTCAGTGGGTTCATCTATCAAGACCCCATTCTCTTCTATACCTTTCATAAGCTCGTCAAACTTCTCGTCTGACATCGGATTTTTTCCGTCCTCATCTACATCGCCATAGAAGAAGTGCCTCTGGTCTTCAGGTATATGTAGTCTATCAAACATATTATTTAAGATATTTGCAAAGGAGTGGTAAGCTTTCCTTTTCTGAGGGAATATGGCATCTAGTGGGTATGCCTCTACGCGGCTCATATCAGGCTTTAGGTTTAGATCAACACCATGTGCCCTCAAAATGTCCCGAACTTCCTTATCCTCCCAACAGTCAAGGAAGTAAGCCAGCTTTGTATACCCAATCCATGGCGTGTCACCAGTGCAGAAATGTATGACAATCTTCTCGTCTGGAGCAAGTTTTCTCATCCATTCCTGTATTCCTTTCATAATCTCACAGGCGAATGTAATACCAGCTTCTTCTATATCTCTATTGATAGAAATCTCCATATGTGTGGCTTTATTATATGCATCTTTATATATCCGTAAGGCTTGTTCCATTTCCTCAGGAGATGGCTTCCAGGATTGCCTTGAGTCTACTCTAGTAGGCGCCTGCACTGAAACTCGATTTCCTGAATCCAAGACGGATATGGTCATAAATAATGCCAAAAATAACTTTGCTAGCAAGTTGCGCCAGTGTGCTTTATTTTGGGGAGTTTTTGCGCCAGCTAGTGTTTTAATCGGATGTTTGCCTTTAAGTTTGCTGAAGACAACCACAGCGGTGATAATGGTGATAATAGAGGCAGCTATTAAAATAGGAATGAGATAGTGAAGGGACAAAACAGCGGGTTGTTTCATAATTTCTGACTTGGCAGTCAGAATTGTATCAGGAGCTACGCCAAGGGGCAGACGACCACCCGGAACATGAGAAACGATCGAGGAAACCTGTTCCATAGCTTCTTGTGCAATATTCTGAGAAAATTGACTAGCCCAATCAAAAAATCCCCTCAGGAATCCCAGAGGCATGAATATGAAAGGAGAAGGAAATCGCTCTTCTTTTTCCACAATTGTTCCTCGGACTAAACCCTTAATAGCTTGAACAGTCTCAACAGTTTCAGGTACAGCATTTTCGACTTTGCTTTCATCTTTGCCGAATATGGCCGTGATGATTTCTGTTTCGGACAGGAAGGGCCAGAGCTGCTTCAGTTTGTCTTGAACATAAGCAACTTTAACAACCTCAACTTCTCGAGCATTATCAAAAGGACCTGAAAGGAAAAATTCCCGGCAATCATTTCTGCCGAAGATAACTTTGGATACTTTTTTCTGGGTTGCCTCGTAGCGAAAGACAAAAGGCAAAGTCCGGTTATCCCTTCCCCTGATACCTCCTAAAACAAATTGTTCTCGTCCTCTCGTTAACACTACAGGCAAGAATTCAAGATTAACATTCTCTATCACGTTTTGCCATATATCTCTCGGTTCAAGGCGTCCACGCTGAAAGTCGTACAATAGACGCCTGGCCTCAAGATTCATTAAAAAGGATATCCTAAATGATGGGTCCGCTAATAGGCTGGCCGGTCTCAATGCTCCGATAATGCCAACGATTGCTTTCTCTAAATCAGTCCTCTCTTTCCTAGGAGAGATTTCGACCTCAGAAGAAAAGCCCTCTTCCAGCCTCGGGGTCACCACCACAAAAGACATGTTCTTCTCACGGAGAAGTTCTGTAATCCCTGGCGTATGGAAGCCTCCCGCAATGAGAACTGCGACTTTCACTCCTTCTTTTTCCATCCTGGAGAGGGTGTTATTTACCAGAGCCTGGTTTCTGGTTAAAGCAAGCTTATAGAATTCCTCTTGTTTTTGTAGCGGCAAAGCGAAAGCTTTGCTTTCTTTAGCAGAGCTTCGCTCTGCGGCTACATCCCCCTCACCCTTAGCCCTCTCCCCAGAGGGGAGAGGGAGGGGTGAGGGGGAGAACATCTCTGGAGTTATCTCATCGCGATGTTTGTAATAATAGGCGAGGTCCTCATTTGAAATCCTGAGATCAACCAGGTCTTCCAAAACATTAACCATCCTGGAGACCTTTACTAATTTCTTCTCTTCTTCTGTCTCGCACAGTCTCTCTTTTAGTTCTTCCTCCAACTCACTAATCTCTGAAAATAACTTATTCTGGTCTATCCTGTCGTAGACTTTGTTGTACTTGATATATAGATTAAGGTTGGGATACTCATCCCTGCCCTCCTTTGAGGTTACAAGCTCAGTCAGTATTCTCGGGTCTTCTGACCTCACTCCCTTTCCCATCCTGGAGGAGAGAGACTGGAGATATATATAGTATTCACCCGATGTCACCTTCCCTAATCTATAGTCCAGACTCACAATCAAAAGGTCTGATAATTCCTCATTAGTTAATTTCTCGCTTAGTTCTTTTATGTATTTTGACCTCTCAGAATCTACCTTAGAGAAGTCTATCTTCTCTTCAAGTTTAGATGTCTCGACAAAAAGTTCAAAATCAAGATATTTTGTCTGTAGCGGCAAAGCATTAGTCTTGCTCCCGTTAAGGTAGCCGCAACCTTCAGGTTGCGCATGGAAACGCAGGCTAAAGCCTGCGGCTACCGATTTGGCAGAGCTTCGCTCTGCAGCTACATTTTGGGCTTGTAGCCGCAAAGCGCAAGCTTTGCCTACCTCAGCAAGATATTGGCAATGTTGAGTAAGTGGGATTTTCTTCTTCTGGTAGGCTTCTATCTTGGACTCTAAATCTTTAAGTCTATTGTTGTACAGGCGGGCTTTTAGCGGGATAATCTCTTTTTGAACTTTCTGGAAGTATTTTCTGACTTCCTCCCCTGAAGAGACGCCTTCGTCAAATGCTTTCAGATTCTGCTCATATGCCCTTTTATCCTCCACTCCACAAATATTAACTCCTGGCGTACTCTCCTCTTTGACTATGGCAAAGTATTCCTCTCCAGTTATTTTCCCTTCCTTAAGAAACTCACTGGCTACTTCTTCTTTTATGTTCTTCTCAGGGAAACTGGAGAAAAGTGTAGTGTCAACAAGACCTGAGGAACCTTCAACACAGACCAGTAGAGGCAGATTAGATTCTCCAGCTACACCTTTCTGGAGATATTTCAGGATATTTGCGCTGTTCATCTGGGCTTGGGCGCTGGAGTGGGCATCCTGAATGTGGATAATAAGTCTATTTCCTATCTTTTCTCGCTTGTTGCTTGATGATTCCGTGTGGACTTCTTTTACTGTGCCATATTGGGAGGGAATGGTGAATGGATTATGAGGAGTGATAAGTGAGGATACTTCGCCTGCTACATCTTTCTCTTCAAGCTTCTTGACGCGAA
>CAZJWT010000130.1:0-3403 GCA_964550005.1 uncultured Clostridia bacterium
GGTCAGAGACGACCCAGAGTACCTATTTTGAGTATTTTTCAACAGTATCTTTATCCCACCCGTTCAATAAAGCATTTTCATCAATTCTTCTTTATCAGTTATCGTTATATAGTGTTTTTCAATCTCTATGCAATTGGTTTTCCTGAAATCGTTCAATATCCTACTCACCACTTCTCTTGCAGTTCCTACCATTTCAGCGAGTTCCTGGTGCGTTAGTTCCATATTAATCTTTATCCCTTTCTCCGTCCGGACCCCGTGCTTTTCAGCCAAATCCAGAAGCACAATCACTAACCTTCCAGAGACATTCTGAAAAGTAAGTGATTCAATCTGCTTATCAGCATCTCTCAAGCGGGCGCAAAGGGTCTCCATTATCTTAAATGCAACTTGCGGATTACTTGTAAGGCTCGTCTCAAAATCTCTCCTATTGATTACCAACATTTCAGCATCTTCTACTGCCCTCACATTTGCCGAGCGTATCTCCCTATCCAGTATAGCCATCTCGCCTAAAAAATCTCCCTTTTCTAAAAGCGCCAGAGTCTTTAACCTACCATCAGAAGACCTCCTGAAAACCTTTACTACTCCTGAGACCAAAATATACAGAGCATCTCCCTCTTCACCTTCAGAAAAGATGTCTTCTTCCTTCCTGTACTTTTTCAAATGGGAAATTTCAGCAATTTTCTCTAATTCCTTGTCATCAATCTTATCGAAAAGTGGTACCCTTTTCAATATTGATTTTTTCTCCATTTCTCCTCCAAGCATTGACGCAGAGCTGTCGCTCTGCCACTACAACTGATTGCGGGTTCGATGAATCGAACCCCTACAAAAAATATGTAGGGGCTCAATTTATTGAGCCCGTTTCTAAAAAATAGGGACAGCGACCATTTTTCAAATTACAAATTACAAATTTCAAATTTCAAATTACGGGCATAAAGCCCTACACTACCTACAAATGCTGATTGCGGTTCTTATTGTGTTGCAGTGGATTCTAACAGTATCGCTAACCTCATATGCATAACCGCCAGCCAAGACTATACAGAGCGGGATATTTGCATCCTTTGCCCAGCCAATTACAAGCTCATCCCTCCTCTTTAACCCCTCCATAGTCAATGAAAGTCCACCAATCTGGTCCCTCTCATATGGGTCGGCGCCAGCCACAAACAGAATTAGTTCTGGCTGAAAGGAATCTATTATTTCAGGAATATTTTCTTTTAGTTTTTCCAGATACTCTTCGTCGCCCGTTCCATCAGCCAGTCCTATGTCGAGGTCGCTGGGAGGCTTGATAGCCGGATAATTATTCTCCTGATGGATGGAAAAGGTGAAAACATTTTTGTCATTTCTGAAAATGTATGCTGTACCATTTCCATGATGGAGGTCGCAATCAACAATCAGGGCTTTTACTATTTTCTTAGCTTCCTGGAGATGCCTTATCCCGCAGGCTATATCATTCAACACGCAGAATCCTTCTCCGTGGTCGGGAAACGCATGGTGGAATCCGCCACCAATATGTATTCCTAACCCAGTTTCAATTGCATTCCTGCAAGCCTGGATGGTTCCGCCAACGCAGAGAAGAGAAGCCTCAAAGAGTTCCTCCGAGTAGGGAAGCTCCATTGTCAGTATCTCCATCATTGATAATTTCCCTTTTTTAAGCTTATTGAGATACTCTTCAGTATGGACTGATAAGATGTCTTTTTCATCAGGCATAGGCGGTGAAAGGAAATCGTCCTCTTCAAACAGCCCTTCTTTAATCAATTTCTGTTTAATCAACCTATACTTTTCGGTAGGGAATACATGCGCACCAATATCTACCCTGTATTTTTCTGAATATATAAGTTTAGTCTTTCCCATTTTGGTTATGGCTACGCTATTATTGTAGCAGCAAAGCGTAAGCTTTGCCTTCTACATCCCCCTCACCTTAATCCTCTCCCCAAAGGGAGAGGTAAAGTGGGTTAGCAGAGCTTCGCTCTGCCTCTACATCCATTCCCTACATTCGAACTTTCATCCAATAATAAATTCCAATATTGCCTTTTGGACGTGAAGCCTGTTTTCTGCCTGGTCAAAAACAACCGAATTTGGTCCATCCAGCACAGCGTCGCTTATCTCTTCTCCCCTGTGAGCAGGAAGACAATGCATAACCAGAACATCCCTCTTTGCTTTGCTGATGAGCTGTTCGTTAACCTGGTAGGGCTTAAATACTTTCAATCTCTTTTCTCTTTCTTTTTCCATTCCCATACTTACCCAGACATCAGTATAGATAACGTCAGCTTTCTTCACTGCCTCTTCTGGCTTATGTGAGACTCTAATATCTGCCCCAGTAGCTTTCGCCAATTTAAGCCCTTGTTCAAGAATCTTCTTGTCTGGCTCATATCCGGGTGGGGTGCAAATAACCAAGCTCATCCCCAATCTTGCCGCTCCATCAATCCAGGAATTGGCTACGTTATTGCCGTCACCTATAAATGCAACTTCTAACCCCGACAGTGCTTTACATGAGAGATGAGAAAGCTTTCCCTTCTTCTCAGCTATTGTGAATATGTCCGCCAATACCTGACAGGGATGTAACAGGTCGCTTAATCCATTTATTACAGGAATAGTGCTCTCCTTTGCCAATTCTACAACATCTCGATGGCTATATGCTCTTACCACTATCCCATCGAGGTATCGAGATAGGGTCTTTGCCGTATCTCGTATCGCCTCTCCACGACTCAACTGTAGATCCTGAGCATTTAAAAATAGGACATATCCACCCAATTGGTACATTGCTACTTCAAAGGAGACCCTTGTTCTTGTAGAAGGCTTCTGAAAAACCATTCCCAATACCTTTCCCTTTAAGGTTTCTTTAGTTCCCTTTCTCTTTTTCAGTTCTTTTGCAGAAAAAAGAATCTCCAATATCTCATCTGAACTCAAGTCCAAGATTGAAATCAGGTCTTTTTTCACCCCATGCTTTCTCAATTTCATCCTCCTAAAAAGTGAATTAATAAAAATGCTCTCCCTCTACTTGGAAGGAGAGCTTAAATAGAAGAGGCTAATATTCAAATTCGCCATTTATCTAACAGAATCAACTCCCTCTAATTGGATACTTCCCGAATTCCTCAGCTGCCTCGTACATTGCCACAATGTTCTCTGGAGGTGTCTCTGGCTCTATATTATGCGAAGGTGCAATAATGTAACCACCACCGGGAGCGAGTATGTTAATCACTCTTCTCACCCCTTCCTTAACCTCCTCAGGTGTAGCAAAAGGCAAAAGCCGCTGAATATCAATTCCTCCCAGGAAGCTTATCCTGTCTCCAAAATCCCTTTTGAGCCTCTCTGGCTCCATCTGATAAGCTAAGGGCTGAATAGGATTCAGTACGTCGAAGCCGACTTCGATAATATCATTTATCAGTGGATAAATCGAGCCACAACAGTG
>CAZJWT010000131.1:0-3360 GCA_964550005.1 uncultured Clostridia bacterium
GGAACATTTCTCTTTTAATCCTCTGGTCAACTGATGGCAGTCGTAGCAAACTGTAAATTCTGGCGAGACGGTGATTTGTGCCGCCTTGGTAGTTTCCCATGTCTTCTTGACCAGATTCATTATCGAAGCCGGGGATGGTTTCTCCTCACCAATGAAGGCGTGAATAATTGCTCCGCTTTCAATTAATGTATGAAATTTACTCTGCTTGACAATCCTGTCCACCAGGTTTATGGGAGCACTCGCCGAGAAATGTATGCTATTGGTGTAGTAGAACTCTTCTTTCTCAATGTTTCCTTTAATCACTTCTTTTGACTCTGGATATTCCCTCAGGTCCACTTTGGCGAGCCTCCGGGCAGCAGATTCAGCAGGGCTCTCCTCCAGTGAAACTTTCAAGCCATACTTCTTCTCATACTCCTTTGCTTTCAAATACATAAAGGAGATTATCTTTAACCCCAACCTGAAAACATCTTCATCTTCATGTAACTCTTTTCCGGTCAGATACTGTACGCATTCGTTCAGTCCAATAATTCCAATAATGTAAGTGACTTTATCTAAGTCAACGTAAGGTCTGCCATCTCGAGCAATCTTTCCTAACTCCCACAAAGGCAACCCCTCCTCTTTCATCAAACTGCCGATAAATCTCTTCTTCTGGAGATGTGCTTCCATCGCCAAATCCATTCCTTTCTCTATCTCCAGGTACAACTTTTCTATTTTACCTCTTCCCGCCCGATAGGCTGCCTGGGGAAGGTTAATGGTGACATTCTGAAATCCACAGAACCTCATTGACTCGGGATGTTTGATAACGTAGTCATCATCGATTTTAGTGCGCAGCCTGCAGCATGCCGAAAGAGTAACCTCATCTCGGTCAAAGACAAAATAGGGAACACCGTTCTCGCTGGCAATGAGACAGGCATACTCTAATAGTTCATATTGTTTAGGGTCTGAAAACGTATCTGCATTTATGTGGAGGTCCATCTTGGGGAAGGCAAAGATATGTCCGAAACTATCGCCCTCCCGCCAGACCTCCATCAATGCCTTTGCAAATATCTGTGCTTCCTTCTCATACTCTCCATAAGTCTTTCCAGTATATTCTCCTCCCACTCCGATAGCTGGAACATTCTTCAAATAACTGGGAACTCCTGTGTGAACATTTGCGTCCAGAAATAGGACTTGGCCGCCACGGGAGAATGCCGATTGGGATAAGGAGAATATCAGATATTGGGCTTCCTGCTTGATTTCCCTCGGACTCATCCCCACCAGATAAGGGGCGTAGAATACATTTATATAACCCACACCAAGGGCCCCGGCATAATAGGCCTGCATAGAGGCAAGAAAGGTGTTCAAATGTCCGGTAAGGGTTCTGGCATGTTTCGCTGGCGAGGAGATAATCTCCAGTTTCTCCAGATGAAGCCCATACTTCTTAATATATTCGAGAGAGTGGCTAGAACAATAAACCCTAACAGGGTAACCGAGATCGTGCAGGTGAATTTTCCCTTCCAGATGGGCAGTAGCTAAATCCCTGGAGAAAATGTTATTGAGTGCATACTGTTTCAATGTCGTTTCAGCAATAACCAGATTTACCGCTTCCGGGTTATGGGAAGCTATGTTACTGTTCTCCAGACTCTTGGAAAAGATTAATTCTTGCAGGTCGTAAGTGGGGATTCCCAAACTTGTCTGCTCCTTGATCTTCTTTCCATAACCCAATTCCAGTAACTCGCTATCAACTAACTCTCGAATAAAGCCAGTGGCCACCTGCTTCATACCGGAAGCAATTATCTTCTTCTCCACATTATGGGCTACTCGATTGGCAACCTTTAGAGCGATGTTTGCTTCCTTGACCAGGGCCTGACTTATCTTATGTCTATTCCAGGGAGTCAGTTCTGCTTCGCTTTCGGCAACCACCAGAAGAGCGAAGTCAGTGATATCGGTTTTCTTCCTCTTCTTCTTTGATACCTTCAACTTCTCAGCCATTTTCTGCCTGGCAATCCGATGTAGTATATAAGCCCTTGCAGTTAGCGGGTGTCCACTCTGCATAAGCACGGTTTCAATAGCATCACCAATTGCCTTCATACTCAGCGTCTCACGTGGGAGATAGTTATTCTTCAAGTACTCTTCCACATCATTGGCTATCTTGCGCGCCATCCGCCAGGTCTCCTCACCGCCTGCCTTAGCTGCCTTAAATACGGCCTCAACGATTTTGCCCTTATTAAAGGGCACAATACGGCCATCCCTTTTCCTGACCGAAGTAAAAAACCTCTTGTCAACCTTAATCATTCTTCGCCTCCATGTAGCGGCAAAGCGTAAGCTTTGCTTCCTTTAGTCCCGATTCATCGGGGCAGCTACATCTACATCCTGTCGTGTAGCGGCAAAGCGTAAGCTTTGCTTCCCCCCGTAGGGGACGGACTCTGTGCCGTCCCTTACCCTTGGGCGACCAAGGTCGCCCCTACGCAGTCGCTCCCGCACTGCATCCTCTTCGTGTAGCGGCAAAGCGTAAGCTTTGCTTTCCTTTGTAGGGGACGGACGAAGTTTATGCCGATCTTTCGGCGTGCCGTCCCTTACCCTTGGGCGACCAAGGTCGCCCCTACGCAGTCGCTCCCGCACTGCATCCTCTTCGTGTAGCGGCAAAGCGTAAGCTTTGCCTTCCTTTAGTCCCGATTCATCGGGGCAGCTACATTCAAATCATCGCTTCCTCCCTTTCGGGAGGACTCCAGCCCCTCTTTTAAAAGACCCTCACTATGATTCTGAAATAAGAACTTCTCCAAATTCGTCAGACCTCGGTATTCTCTTCTCCCAGCGGGCAATTTCCACACCATCTTCTTCCACGATGATTGTGGGAACTTCCAAAGCATCCAAAAGAGAACCCTCGGTCAATCCATCAAGAGTATCCAGGTCATAAAAGGCGAGTTGAATCCTTTCGGCCAATTCCCATTTGTCGAGAAAGAATTGAAATTTCCTGAGGGAAGCTTTACAAAGATTGCACTCTTTCTTTCCAAAAATCTTGACCTTCATCCGCCTTCTTCCTCCTAATCAAGATAGAGCTTTAGCCTCTTCATTCAGCTCCCTTGTCTAACGGGGTCTATTTTTCCGCTTCAATTTTTTCAGCTCTGTTAAGAATGTATCTATATCGTTAAACTGCCTATAGACGGAAGCAAATCTCACGTAAGCTACCTCATCCAATTTGCGTAGCTTCTTCAGAACTATTTCACCAATTACCTTAGAAGGAACCTCCATTATATAGTCCCTCAATTCCTCCTCAATATCGCTCACCATCTTCTCAACAGTATCGAGTGAAATTGGCCTTTTCTGACAGGCGCGCAGAATGCCTTCCTGTAACTTTTTGCGGTCGAAAACTTCCCGGCT
>CAZJWT010000132.1:0-3227 GCA_964550005.1 uncultured Clostridia bacterium
AATCGGGGTCAAACAATTGAAATTTTATCGTTTCGCTCGCAAAGATTTAGTAACGTAAGAAATTAAGTGCTCCTCGCAAACCAACTTTGGGTATTATAAATTTGGAATTTGAAATTTGAAATTTTGGATTTTGTCATTTGTCATTTGTAATTGGAGGATTAGATGAGGAGAAAGATTATCTGGATAATAGTTATTGTTCTTATTCTGGGAATAGGGTATGCAGTAAGGACAAGAAAAGAGATGGTAAGGGAGAAGACGAAAGAGGATGTTAGTGAAGTTCTCGTCCCGGTAGCCGTTGAAGCGGTGAAGTCGGGAAATCTGGAATCGGTCCTCTCCTTTGTAGGTGATATTAAGGGAGAAGATCAGGTGACCGTCTATTCTGAAGCGACGGGCAGGCTTTCTCGATATCTGGTTGAGGAAGGGAGCCGGGTAAAAAAGGACCAGGTCATAGCCTTGGTTGACCGGGCAGTTACTGGTATGGAGTTTGAAGAGGCAAAAGTGAAGTCGCCTTTAAGCGGAACTGTTGGGCGTCTCTATCTGGATAAGGGAGGCGCAATCGGTCTTGACACGCCGGTAGCGCTGGTTGCGAAGATGGATAGAGTTAAAGTAGAATTCAGTATCCCGGAAAAAGATATGGTGAAGGTGTCTAAGGGCCTAGGGGTGAGGGTTAGAGTTGACGCCTATCCCGATACAATCTTCAATGGGGTGGTTACCCGCCTCAGCTCTGTTGTTGACCCCCTAACGCGTACCACCTATGCCGAAATTACTCTCTCCAACCCTCATCACCAGTTGAAGCCAGGAATGTTTGCTGAAATAGATACTGTGATTGATTTCTCCAAAGGAGCCATGGTAGTGCCAAAGGAGGCAATCTTAGAGGATCTCAGTGCCGGGAGTTCCTTCGTTTTTGTAATTGAAGATGGTAAAGCCATGAAAAGAGATATAAAAACAGGAATATCTCAGGGAGGACTGGTAGAGGTAAAATCCGGCCTCTCTCTTGGCGAAAAGGTGATAATTGTCGGTCATCACTACCTTAATGGCGGAGAAGAAGTGGAGGTTGTGGAGCAATGAATCTTGCCGAGTCAGCAGTTAAAAGAGCCATAACTTATGTGATGGTCTTCATTGCCATTGGTATCTTCGGAATCGTGTCTCTTTTTAGGTTGAAACCCGAACTTTTGCCCGATATAACCTTTCCGACAGCAGCAGTTATGGTGACTTATAGCGGGGTAGGGCCGGAAGATATTGAGACTTTAATCGTTCGTCCTATAGAGGAGTCTGTTGCTACAGTAAACCGGGTAAAGGAGATACGGTCAGCTTGCCGGGAAGGAATTGGTATAACGACTATAGATTTTGAGTGGGGCACAAATATGGATGTGGCTGTCTCTGACATAAGAGAAAAGATAAGCCTTGTTAAGGATACCCTTCCTGATGATGCAGATGAACCAATCGTATTTAAATTTGACCTGTCGATGATGCCCATTCTCTTCGTTGGACTTTCCGGGGAGTTGAGCCCTGACCAGATGAGGGAGATTGCTGAAGATAAGGTTGAGCCAAGGCTGGAAAGAATAGATGGAGTAGCGATGGCTGACACGCACGGCGGTCTGGAGAGGGAAATTCAGATTAGGCTCAACCGGAGACGAATGGAGGCGTTTGGGCTTTCCATTGAAAGGGTGGTAAACGCTATAAGTGACGAAAATCTCAATCTACCCGGCGGCGATATAAAAGAGAGGCAGAACGAATATCTTATAAGGACGCTGGGTGAGTTTCGCTCTGTGGACGAGATTGGGGACATCGTTGTCTCCACGCGGGGAAGTACGCCAATCTATCTCCACGATGTGGCTACAGTTGAGGACAGTTTCAAGGACAAAGAGAGCGAAATGAGGTTGAACGGCAAGCCTTCTGTAATGATTCTTATCCAGAAGCGTACCCGGGCGAATACGGTTGAGACTGCTGATAGGGTGAAAGAAGAGATAAGACTTTTAAATAGGGAACTTCCCAGGGGGGTCCGCCTGGAGATAATCATGGACCAATCCGAATTCATAAAGAAGTCTATAGGAAATCTTTCAAGTGCGGCCGTCCAGGGAGGAATTCTTGCAGTGCTTGTATTGCTATTCTTCCTCCGTTCATTCAGAACCACTTTCATCATTGCCCTCTCCATTCCTTTTTCGATAGTTGCCTGTTTCGTTGCTCTCTATTTTGCTGGCTTGACCCTCAATATGATGTCTCTTGGAGGATTAGCGTTAGCAGTGGGAATGCTTGTAGACAATTCCATTGTTGTGCTGGAGAATGTCTTCCGGCATCGGGAAGAAGGAGAACCAGCCAAAGAAGGTGCCATCTGGGGGACCAGGGAAGTAGCTATGCCCATCATCGCTTCTACACTTACCACTATCGTCGTATTCCTTCCCATATTTTTTGTTCCCGGGATTGCCGGTGTCTTATTCCGAGAGCAGGCCCTTACTGTTACACTTTCCCTTACCGTCTCCTTATTTATCGCCCTGACTTTAGTTCCACTTCTTGCCTCGAGACTTATTGTCGTGAGAGCCAACAATCCATCTGAAAAAATGGGCTCCAAGATTTATCGCTTAGTTGGTAGCTGGCTTAAGTGGCTTGATAATAGATACCAGAACATCCTGAACTGGTGTCTCGACCATCGAAGATTGACTATAATAGGTATAGGGATTCTATTCATTACCAGCCTTTTCCTTGTATGGCCACTCCGTCTTGTAGGTACAGAATTTATGCCCAAAATTGACCAGGGAAGGATTGAGATAAACCTGGAGCTTCCCGTAGGTTCACGGCTGGAGGCTACAGAAGAGGTTGTGAAAAAGGTCGAAAAGATAGTCCAAGCCGACACTCCAGAGTTAAAGTACATCCGTTCAAGAATTGGAACTGGGATGGGTTTCGGGGGACAACGTGTCGGCTCCCATACTGCCCAGGTTGCCCTGCAGCTGGTTGATTTTAAAGAGAGAAACAGGTCGCAGTGGGAAATTATGGCGATGCTGAGAAAGGAGTTAAGAAATATTCCAGATGTAAGAATAAATTTGGGCGGAGGCCAAGCGGGAAGGATGATTATGGGTTTGGCAGGGAGCCCGATTTCCGTAGAAATATATGGTTACGAATTCGAGAAGGCTAAGGCGCTTTCCGAACAGGTCAAGCAAATTGTGGAAGATACCCGTGGCGCAGTTGATGTACAGACTGACTTTGAAGAAGCAAAGCCGGAATTCCAAATA
>CAZJWT010000133.1:0-3219 GCA_964550005.1 uncultured Clostridia bacterium
GAAGCTCTGCCTCAATTTTGAGGTTGGAAAATAGCCGCTCTCTCTATTTTCCCCATTTACAAATAAAAAAGCCGTATTACCACAAAAGTGGATAATACGGCCCGGAAATAAATTGCACTGGAGCCGACGGTCAGATTCGAACTGACGACCTACGGTTTACTAAACGCTTGCTCTACGAAGTTAGCTCCGAGAATCCATTGTAATACGAACTGATTTGTGCAGTACTTCTTATGAGGTGTAATTGTTGTTCTACCAGGTATTGCAGTGGGACTCCGGAAGCTTGTCCAAAAAAACGACTGGCTATGGGGTAAAACCGATCTTATCTTTTCCTCCTTGACTCCAATTCTCGTCTGGCTGCTTCCAGCCAGGATTCAATTGTCAGGTTCCCAGGGTTCAATTTCAATGCCTCTTCCCATTCTTTAATGGCTTCTTCTAAATGACCTTGCGTATAGGCACTTAATGCTTTAGTATAATGCCTTTGGCTTTCTTCTATATCTCTTATCTTTCTTGGCTGGGTTTTTTCTTGAATTTTTGCTTCCAATTCTATGATAAGTCGTCTTGCTTGAGCGTGGCTTGGATCCAATTTCAGAATCTTTTCAAATTCTACAATAGCCTCCTGATATTCGCCCTCCCGGTAGTAACTGAAACCTTGCTCCCAATATCTCTGCACTTCCATTACTCTCTCCTTAGCCTCTTTTTCTGCTTGAAGTCTCTCCTTGATATCGAGCAATTCTTTCTCTAATCGATTAAGTACCTCCTGAGTTTCTCCTTGTGTCTCTTGAGCTTCTCTTATCTCTATCTCCGATGTCCCTTTTGCCTTCATCATCTCCTCAACCACAAGTCTTGATTTTTCGGCTGCTTCCTTAGCTGATTCCAGTTCAGATTTGGTTTTTATTAACTCCTCTTCAAGCTCCACCTCTTCTGGGGCTTTAACACCAAATCTTAAGGTAAGTGAGAAGCGGTGCGAACCATAAAAACTGGAAATACCTCTTAGCGGATAGACAAAACCATAATCGAATTGAAAGAGTCTGCTATATCGGTAACTTGCTCCGAGACAGAGGCTGGCGTATTCTCTCGCACCAATACCTAAACCAGCCCTGACACCCAAAGTCTTGCCCATAAACCACTTCTCAGCGCCCGCTGAAATAGTAATATCTCTTCTTTTGAAGGTAAGGTCAGATGTCATATTGAAATTGTTAGACCTGTAGGCATAACCTAACTTTGTGGCGAAGGCTACCTTATCTTTGCCAAGTAAGCCCATATTAGGCTGATTAATATCGTTAAGGGTTAAGGCAAAGGAATGATGTCTACCCAAGTCATAGAGAACTCCAAGGTCGGTACTGAAACCTGTATGCGAATAGCCATTTTCAAAGACAGGGTCTCTTCCTCCCTTAAGCTCACTCGTATCGAGATTGACCGCGTTCTCAGTGTAGAGCGTCTTTTTGAACCCTTTGTAGAGAACTTTGAGACTCATCCCTGCCGCAAGCGAGCCTGCCCTAATACCGGGAATTCTCTTCCCGAAAGCAAGAATAAAAGTATCCTCTCTGTAGTAGCGAGTCAAAGCGAAGTTTAGCCAACCGAATCCGAGTGTCCCGTCTATTTTCAAATTTCCCAAATTGCCAATGCGATTAGCATAGCCAACAAAACTTTGTCCTAAATGCGAGTCATCGTCGAGTCCCCAATAGAGCTTCCCATAGTCCAGAACCAGCTCCTTCCAACCAACCCTTTCCAAGCCGGCTGGATTATAGTAGATGGAGTAACCATCATCAGCTAAGCCAATAAAGGCGTTTGCCATTCCCATTCCCCTGGCTCCCACTCCCAAATCCTCAAATTGAGCAAAAACTTGTGGCAAGCTACAGGTTAATGTAAGTAATAGTATTAAGATGCCCTTCCATATTGACCTGCTCATCTTTTCACCTTTTATCGAGCCACTACTACTGTCCCATTGATTACCTTGTTTTCAACACCGACTACTTCTATTTGATAAATATAGACGCCTCCTGGCACAGTATGCCCATTTGTATCTTTGCCATTCCATATTAGCGTTTCTGCATTTGATCGTTTCTCCATTTCTGCAATCAGAGCCCCTCTGAGATCGTAAATCTTACCATTCACAAAGGCATCCTTGGGATTGGCATAATGAATCTCAAGGTAATCATTCCAGCCATCTCCATTGGGAGTGAATATTTTATCCGGGTGTATAGATTCGATTCCAAACGAGGTAGCGCCGAAAGACACCTTGATCATGTATTTACCAATTCGTTTCGACCTTACACTTGCCAGACGGAAATATTCATCTACCTCACCACCCAATTTAATCCATTCTAAACCATTGAACCAGAACAGAGCCAATTGCTTAGCTGCAAGCTTTTCTGGAACTGATGAGGTTGCTTTCACGTATCCATTCTCAACTTCGTAAGCAAGGACTATTCTAGCCAAGGCTCTATCAAAAACGAAACCTTTTATCTCTTTTCCGCTATGTCCTCCCCTAGCAAGGAAAATGAAAGATCTGATTAGCCTTTCACTTTCTTGTTCTTTATCATTCAAGACTTCCATTACTATGTCCTCACCGTAGGAGTTGGTCTCCTTGTAAAGAATTTGCCCAATTTCTCTTGGAATGACTATACGAGTTGACCTGTCTTCACCGTTAACAGCGATTATATTCATATCCACCGAGGAATCGGCAATCATTGACGTCCTGCTAAGATTGCCAGAAGTATCCTCAGCCCTAACCATGTAGTAGAAGATTTGCCCTTTGATATTTACTGGATCTGTCCAGACCAGAGACTGCCCCTCGGCAAGAAAGCCCACCGGAACATACTCACCATCAACAACTGGAGCCCGATAGATATTGTATCCCTTCAGGTCTGTGCAGGGCGTCCCATCTTCATTTTTAGTTACAGCACGCCAGCTTACGCTCATCGTCTCTCCATCGGCGCTCAGAATTCCCCTGATCCCCAAAGGCTCTCTCGGTGGCAGGCTATCCTTTCCCGTGTTAGAACTGGCAATATTGGAGATACCCGAAACATTGGGAACTTCATCTCTCGTTTTCATAGCGAAGTAGTAGAGAGTATAGGTCATTAACCCTGTTATTGTCTCACTATCAGTAGTGCTTCCGCTCACAGTGACACTTCTCTCCTTAACGTCCGTTACAGCCTCGAAATTACCGGCATTGATTTCGTAGGTTGCATACTTGATAATATATTTTGTTGCCGTCCC
>CAZJWT010000134.1:0-3215 GCA_964550005.1 uncultured Clostridia bacterium
GACCAATAAGACTCCCACTATTATCCCTAACCAGATGCCATTTATTGTTCTGCCTAAAGAAATAACTAATGGCGTATGGGCATGGCAGAAACTATTTATTATAGAGAGCTGTCCGATCAAACCGAGAATAATAAACGATTGCCAACTCTTTGCTTTTAGCCTTAAATTTTCTTCTTTCCCAAACTTGCTATTTAAATATAGGTAGATTCCCAGGATCATTAGGGGATGCCCAATAAAGAACTCTTTTATTCTTGGTCGAGCAACAAGTAATTTTTCTAGTATCTGCCTCGCCTTGTTTTCTATTTCCCAAAGAAATGGTCCGGAATAGTTTCCGCTCCTCAACAGAAGCACAATTCCGCCTAAAGCCAAAATGGAAAAGATTAACAGGTGCCTAAATTCGACTTTTCTGGAAAGAAACTCTGATACTCTAACTATATAAAAATGTATTAGCCCGCCTTTTTTTAGAGATTGCTCCGACCATCCAGACATAAGGAATAAACCCATTATCAACGGGAGGATAAAAGAAACTTTCACACCTCGAAACTGGTGAACTTTCAACATAAAGTCCAAACGAGTGAGTAGACAAGCAATTAGAAGTCCACCAAAGATAGTAGCAATGGTTACTTTAAGGAAAAGCCAAACGGCTCGTGAGAGATTCCTTTCCTTATGGGCTTTTAGCACCGACGACTCAGGAAGGCGTAATCCAGAAGCCAACGCTAAAAGAGGAAAAGAGAGGGCGGCAATTAGGGTTACAATCTGAATGAAGAGTCGAGCTTGCCAGAAAAAAAGTATCAGGGCCAGAAGAATAAATAGATAAAAATAGTGAAAACCTAAGGAAAGAGACCTATAGAAAGAAATTAGCCACAGCGGAACTATTAAGACAACTACAAAAATTGGGAGGCGAAGCAAGTCGAGTGAAGCCGGGAGAGGCTTAAATGGCTGAGAGAAACCAATCTTAAAGTTATTGTCTAAAACAGCCGTCTTAATTTCTCTAATGTAGTCGAGATTGGATTGAATTTGTAAATTCTCATTACTTCCTGAGGTGAAAGGCAAATGAATATAGAGTAGCCTAACGTTCCTTTCTTTAACAGCTCTCTTGAAGCGGGCAATCAATCTGGATACATCTAACCCACCCGTCTCTTTAATAACGGCAACCTCTTCCAGGGAAATAGAGTGTACTCTGACTATTTTCTCGTATAGGTTTTTGGTTACTTCAAGCAAGCCGTCCTGATTCAAGAACTCGACAATGCCCAACTTAACCTCTGCTTTCTCCAACTGTTCCCTGAGCGAATCTAAACAGTCGGGATAGCCCAAGACACTATCCCCAGAAAAGATAACTGCCGATATATCTCTCCAGTTGGTTACGGTGGAGAAGAGGGCCTGTATGGAAGCTTCACTATTAAAAGAGTCATTCGTGAGAAGCAGAATAACTCTTAATCCATAATTCGCTACTCTTTCCATTTTTTCTGTCGAAAAACCTACCCCCAGCTGGGAAATCTCCGTTTCATCTACCCCGAAAAGCGCCAGCACCATTAAAGGTCTCCCATACGAATTCTCTTCGATTCTTTTAACTTTCTTCTTGCCTAGCTTTTCGACCAATATTCTTTCTATTTTTTCTCCCAGACCAAAATCACTCGTTATAGCGAAAGTGTATTTCTCAATATCCTTAGTGACTAAATCCTTAAGGAGAATAGATTGAACTGGAGTCAGATACTGGAACCTGTTCACCTCCTCTCCTCTTATCAAAGTTAGCCTGCCTTCCGAAGAGAGCCTCTCCAGAGTCTCCTCTTCGATGGCTATTGAATTAATCCCACCTTCCTTCAACTCTAACAAAAAAGCATCAAGTTCGTAGCCCCATTGAAGGCAGAGTCGAGAGAGTTCGCTGTAATCGCAAGCCATTTCCACCCAACGGTTATCGGCTTCAACCCGCCAGCGAATTATAAATATCAAAATAGATGAAACTATGGATAAACAGAGAATAATAATTAAAACTTTCTTTTTCATCTTTAATGTGCTTTGTTAATTTTCAGGCTTTTTTGAGCCATTTTATTCTCTTAAAAAAGCATACTACTGACTTTCGCATATTTGAGTGACCAAGAAACCCCTCACTTTTTCTTCCTCTCCCCAACGGGGGAGAGGGTTGGGCCTGCCCGTGCCTGGCACGAGCCACGGCCAGGGGTGAGGGGGACTTTATTGTTTTCAAATTTTACACCATTTCACTCCAAATTACAATAAAAAAAATAGACCTAGGCTTTTTTGCGCATAAGGTCTATTTTGTATAAATATAACAGTATTTTAAGTCTTAAGCCATCAAAATCAAAACCCGGGATTGAGCCTTATCTCGGAGGTGGACAGAATACGCCGCACTCTGGCTCATAATAGATTATCGAAGCCTCTACCTTTCCTCTGTTAGTATGCTGAATAATCACGTGTGTCTGGTCAAGTCCATCGCAGGTGGCCAGTGGAACATCATATCTCTCCCGTAGGACGATTTTCTGATTTGACCTCAGTAAAATATCCCGCCAGACTCGCTTACTGTTGCCTGGCAACGGCTCACCCTTACTGTAGATAACCTGCTGTGGATATGGATACCAGGAGCGATTACATGTACCCGATTCATAATACTCCTGAATTGCCGTTACGTCCAGATGCTCATAAGTTCGCTGGCTATTATTTGCAATATGTAGTTCATAGGTCATCGGCATTCCAATATAATAGCCCGCCAGGCCTTCTGGCGTATAAAAATACGGGTTGGTATAGACCACCTTTATGCTAAGATTCTTAAGCTCACCTGCATGCTTACCGTAGTGAACGTCTACTCCCAATAGAGAAGTACTCATAATTGCAACCAACCCGAGAACAGTAATCAAAAGCAATTTCCCTCTCTCTTCCATATTACACCTCCTTTCTTCTCGAAGAGTATATAAAAGAAAAGCCGAGTCGCCAGAAGTTTCAAACATTCTAAATTTGTTTTTTCTTCAGCAACTCGGCTTTCAGAAAGATTCTTTCGTCTTCGGCAACCTGACTATCCCTGACTGGTCAGGGACTCTTAGGCTTTGCGTCCCCCTATATTTTAGGGAGTTGCCCTTATCGGACGATATCAATTCTCACTAAAAATGTTACCACAACTTTTTTAAATTGTCAACCTGTTTTTTTTGGTCTCTGAAAAAGTCTTATTTTGGTCTGTCATTGCGAGCCCGAAGGGCGTGGCAATC
>CAZJWT010000135.1:0-3197 GCA_964550005.1 uncultured Clostridia bacterium
CTTCCTTCAAGGCTGATCCACAGAAGACAGGACGAGTTCCGCAACTGAATACAGTTCATGAGGAATTGGCGAATAATTATCTTCTGCGCAAGATTATGACTAATCCTCGGAGAAAAGTTTTGCTTATAGATGAAGAAACGGGGAAAGCACGCCACCTACGATATGATAAGCCGGAAGGTAAAGAGATTCTATCAGATGATTTCCTTATTTCATATGGAGACTACGGTGATTTCCCTATCTACACTTCTATTTGGCGAGCAGAAAAGGAGCTTACTCAGACAGGCGATGACCGGGATGGGGGTCTACTCCACGTTGATAATGAAGACACCGTTCTTGATATCTCTTTGTTCAAGTATGATAATGAACCGCTTGCGGTACGCTTCTTTGGAGAAGTCAGGATAGGGCGATTCAGAGAATTGCTTGAAAGGGAAGAAACGGTACTTAGCGAGGAACGGGATGGTCTCGTTGCTCGACATCCATTCTGCCAGAAGCTTATTCCGGAAATTGAAAAGCGTATCGAGGCAAAGGTTAGAGAGGAAAGAGAACGAAAGCAAAAAGAAGCACAAAGTAAAATAGACACAGAGGAAGCGACCAGATATAAGAAAGCCTTTAATATTCTGAATGATATCGCTGAGTTAGAAGCTCAAGCTGTAATAAGTCTGGGTCAGAAAGTAACCGACCAAATAGAAGAACCGCCCAATGGCTTTTGCCTATACCCCTCGTCAGCTCAGATAACTGTGGGTAAACGTTATGCATTCGAACTTCGCTTAGATACAAGAATAGTACGTCATGGGGCTGTTATTAAAGTGGACTGCCCTAACCAAAAAAAGATTCGCGTTTTAACGCCTGAAGTTCAGATAACAACCGAGGAAGGGTCAGGTATTTTAAGAAAATATATTACAGTTGAAGGGACCGAACCAAACACCGATGGGATTCTTAGGGCTACAACTACTGGTATTATCCCATCAGAGGCGAAGGTTTACGTTGTTCCAGAAAAGGAACTATTGTTAAGTGAGGGAATGATATTCCAACCCGAGAGTCTTACGTTACGTCCGAATCAACCAAGAAGGGTTTATCTTTTGGTCTACGTAAAGATGATAGAAGGAGGAAGCAGAATCGTGATTTCACGTGACAATGAGTCAATCCAGGTTTCCAAAGACGAAATTATTGTCCTTGAAGCGGACGCAGTAAGACATGTAGCCAAATATGAGTTGGAAGTATGGGGTGAGGGAGCTGGGCAGGATGCCATGATCACAGCTGAATATGATTCATATATGGCTCTTTTAGAAGTCCGTGTTAGGTCTAAAGAAGAACCTCCAGAGGACAAAAGTCGCAAAGGGATGTTTAGCGAACCAGAGTTTAGCTATGATCCTGAGCCTCTCCAACGAGCCTCATATAGTTCCGAAACAGGTAAGGTGATTATTTATGTGAACTTTCCTTCGGTTCAACATTATCTGGGTGAGGATCGCAGATATCGAAAAACTTTACCGGCTCAGGTGTTGGTAGCTGATTTGGTGGCGGAAAGATGTTTCCACGAAATAGCCAGAAAGAAAGTCGAATGGAGTGGTGCACTGCCGAGACCGGAAGCCCTTGCTGATCGAATCCAGCGAGATTCCTTTGACTATTCGAGAAAATATGGCAAGAAAGTGCATGAAGCTTTAGTTGATCAAAATCTTCTCAAAGAGGCTAAGGGCGTCACTGAAAGATAAGTAGAACTGTTTTTATATCCTCTCGATGCTTTGGAAATACGAATTCCCGAAGCAAAGCAGCGTTGGCATTTCCTAATGCTGATGCATTAACAATTAGGAGGAAAAACTTTGAGTGAAAAGTGTTGGAAACTTACTCCCTCGGATTTCGCCTTTCTTTGGGAGGAATGCAAGAGGTGCTTCTACCTGAAGGTTGCCAAAGGTTTTTCTCGTCCTCGGCCCATCATGCCCAAGATATTTACCCTCATCGATGGCCAAATGAAATCGTATTTCTCTGGACGCAGGACTGAGAGTATCAACCCAGAACTTCCCAAAGGGGTGGTGCACTTAGGCGAGAAGTGGGTTCAGTCCAACCCGATTTCTGTACCCAAACGAACTTCAACTTGTTTCATCCGAGGCAAATTCGATACGGTTGTGCAATTTGACGATGGAAGCTACGGGGTAATCGACTTCAAAACCTCGCATACCAAATCCGAACACATACCTTTGTACAGCCGCCAACTTCATGCCTATGCTCTTGCGCTAGAGAATGCGGCTGAAGGGAAGTTATCTCTAAGTCCCGTTAGTAAATTAGGATTATTAGTCTACGAACCAGCCAAGTTCTCCAGCACCGAGGAGGTAGCTTTATCTCTTGAGGGTAAACTTTCGTGGATAGAAATCCCTCGAGATGACTCAGGTTTCCTTGACTTTCTAGGGAAAGTCCTATCCATTCTTGAATCACCTTCACCCCCCGAGAGAGCACCAAAGTGCGAATGGTGTCAGTTCAGAGATAGCGTCAGGAGCATCGACCTCTAATACACAGGACTGGGTTCCTCCTAACATGGGAGATCGCCTTTGAAAAAGGACAAGAACGTTTCATCTACTTTTGATATCGAAATCGAAGATATTTACACCCCGGATTTGGTAAGCAATCTGGATTACGGACGGGACTTAGGTTTTCCGGGGGACTACCCTTTTACCCGTGGTATCTACAAAAATATGTATCGGGGGAAGCTCTGGACCATGCGGCAGTATGCCGGATTTGGAACTGCGAAGGAAACCAATGAAAGGTATAGATATTTGTTAGAACAGGGGCAAACTGGCTTATCCGTGGCTTTCGATCTTCCCACCCAGATAGGCTATGATTCCGATCATCCGCTGTCCGAAGGTGAGGTGGGCAAAACCGGAGTGGCAATAGATACATTAGAAGATATGGAGATTCTGTTTAAAGAGATTCCATTGGACAAAGTCTCTGTCTCCATGACCATCAACGCCACCGCCTCAGTCCTTCTGGCAATGTATGTAGTCTTGGCAAAGAAAAATAATATTTCGCTTGATTTACTTTCCGGAACTATTCAGAATGATATTTTAAAAGAATATATTGCCCGCGGAACTTTTATCTTTCCTCCTAAGCCCTCCATGCGATTGATTACTGATATTTTTAAATATGCCAAGGGAAATCTCCCCAAGTGGAATCCCATAAGCATCAGTGGCTATCATATAAGGGAGGCA
>CAZJWT010000136.1:0-3117 GCA_964550005.1 uncultured Clostridia bacterium
CGCATCATATATGCCCGCACCATGCCTCCCTAATTCCTTTTCTATTTCAAGCACCTTCTCTTTGCTGGGAAAGACTCTCACGTTCCAACCCGGCTGGTCTGGCAGAGTACCAGGCTTTCTCAAAGCATAAATCTCTTTAGGTGTCTCCTTCTCATTTCCCGGGCAGAAAGGACATGGCTTCCCTTCGATCCTTGCTCCAGGCTCCAAAGATTGGAAGAATTCCTCTTTCCCCTTAGTGTTTGTAATGATCCAGCATCCCGAGATTATATCTCTTCTCAACTCAGCGCACATCTTTTTCTCCTTAAAGTCTTAATTAATTCATTATACGAAAGGGTGTTCAAGAGGTCCTTTCTCTCAAGCCAGCCTCTGCGAGCGACTGCAACTCCTAAGTAGAGATTCTCTATCTGATTCAGGGTGTGAGCATCTGTTCCAATTCCTATAAGGATACCCAGCTCTTTTGCCTTCCTGCAATAGATATCATATAAGTCGAGCCTTTCGGGATAGGCATTGATTTCTAAGAAAGTCTGCGTTTTCTGAGCAGTCTTTAAAACTTTCTCTATATTTAATGCATATGGTTCCCTCTTCCCCAACAGCCGACCTTGAGGATGGGCAATCATATGGACATACCTGTTCTCCATTGCAGAGATTATTCTTCCCGTTAGCTGCTCCTCCGACTGTTTGAATCCGGTATGAATGGCAGCGATAACCAGATCTAGTTGAGATAGGAGCTCATCGTCATAATCTAAGGACCCATCCGAAAGGATATCAACTTCCATTCCGCAGAGAACCTTAAAGTCTTTGCTCTTCCGATTAAATTTTCTTGTCTCTTCGATCTTCTCGCAAACTATATCAGGGTCGAGACCTCCAGCAACTTTTAGTGATTGGGAATGGTCACAAATTCCTACCCATTCTAACCTCATACCCTTTGCCTTTTCTGCAATTTCTGAGAGCTTGGCTGCCCCATCGCTGTAACGGGAATGAACATGTAGATCACCTCTAATGTCACTCTCTTCAATCAGTCGAGGAATCTTATTTCGGGAAGCCATCTCAATTTCCCCCGAGCCTTCTCTTATTTCTGGTGGAATATACTGAAGCCCCAATTTCTTATATACCTCTTCCTCAGTCCTACCAGCCACCCTTATTTCTCTTACCGCTCTTGCCGAAGTACCTCCCTTTCCCCGACTGGAAACTCCAGCTAAACTCTTTCCCAGCTTAAACAGGCCGTATTCGTTTATCTTATACCCTTTTTTTCGAGCCAATTCGCGAAGAGCAATATTATGGTCTTTAGAACCAGTAAAATACATCAGGGCTGCTCCATAAGATTCTGGCTTAATCACCCTCAGGTCAACCTGTATGTCCTCATCGAGAATTACGCTCGATTTCGTCTCCCCCTGAGCCAGTATCTGCCTTACCTGAGGAAGACTCACAAACTTACTCATTACCAGATCAGACTTCTGTGCAGTACATAAAATATCTATATCTTTAATAGTTTCTTTTTTTCTCCGAATGCTGCCAGCCAGAGCTAAATCCTTAACACCGGGACACTTCTTCAAGTCCTCCATAATTGGTTTTGCCAAAAACAGGGCTGAGGAGAGAAGAATCCTTTCTCCACCTTTTCTCAATAATTGAATGCCTCTTAGTATATTCTCCTCCGTTTTCTCCCCCAGACGGTGAAGCTCACTTAAACGGTGCTGTTTAGCTGCTTTTTCCAGTTGAACTAAACTTTTGATTTTTAACTCGCCATATAGAGTTTTTGCTGTTTTGGGCCCTACTCCAGGAACGGCCAGAATTTCCAGAAGCCCCCCAGGAAAATCCTTTTTCAAATCGTCAAAATATTTTAACCTACCGGTTTCCAGATATTCCTTAATCTTCTTTGCTATCCCTTCCCCTACACCAGGAATGGTTTCTAACTTATCTTGACTTATGAACTCTTCAATCGGCTCAGTGAGACTGGCAATATTTTGAGCTGCTTTCTCGTAGGAGCGCACTTTGAAAGGGTTCTCTCCTTTCAATTCCAAAAGTTGTCCAAGTTCCTGGAGTAATTTCACAACTTCTATATTTTTCATTTCCTATCTACTCCTCCACCTCCCGAAGGAACCTCGCCGCTGCTTCTGGGGAGGGTGGATTAATATAGAAATCGCCGCCCCACTCAAAACCCCTGGCAGGCATGGCATGAGGTAGAACCTCAATATGCCAATGGTAGTCCTCTCTAATAGTCAGCCAGAATCCCGCCTCAGGAACCATAAAAGGAGCAGTATGGAGAACAAAATTCAGAGGAGGGTCTTTCAACAACTTGACAGTTTTCATAATAGTCGATTTCAATTCCTCTGCCAACTGCCAGAGATCCTCTTCAGACACATTTGCAAAGTCGCATTCGTGCCTTCTGGGAAGAATTTGCGTTTCAAATGGAAAGCGGGAGGCAAAAGGAGCCAAAACGATATATTTATCTCCAGCACTAACAATCCTCTCATGGGAATATAATTCTTGCTTAATTATGTCACAGAAGATACACCTTTCTTTCTCTTCATAATAAATCTTGGCTGAAGCTAATTCATCCTTAATGCTTTTAGGAATCAAAGGTAGCGCGATTATCTGAGAATGCACGTGTAGCATGGAAATATCTTTCGCATAACCCTGATTACGGAAAATGAGACCATATTTTAGAAGGGAATTCTTTCTCAACTCCTTTAACCTAATCTGATAGACCAAGAGAACCTTCTGTATCTGCTCAAGCGGAAGCTCTGAAATGTGTGTTATGTGTAAAGGAGATTCAATTACAATATCATGGACTCCGTATCCATTAATTGTATCAAAAAAGAAGAAGTCACCCACTCCTTTCCTCTCTATCTCCTCATTGAGTTCTACCACTCCAAATTTACTCGGAATTACACGCACTGTCCATCCGGGCGTGTTGGGCATACTCTTTTCCTTACGTAGCGCAAATACTTCTGGCGGAGTTTCCAGTTCCCTTCCTTCGCAAAAAGGGCAGTCTCCCTCCCTCTCTTCTTTGCGGACAGTGATGAAACCAAACGGTGCGTCCACCTCGTTCCTCGTAGCAGTAATCATCCATCTTCCCGAGATGGGGTCTTTCCTCAGTTCTGACATACTTTCCTCCCT